>NZ_AUIW01000003.1 GCF_000423905.1 Thermus antranikianii DSM 12462
GCAAGGTATCCTGGTCCACGGGGCACCTCCTCGTGCTAAGGTGTGCCCCCCTATTAAACACGGACCCTTACACATAAATCCTTACACGACCCCATAAGCCCATGCTCATATCTAGAAACGCTAAACTACCGAACCCCGCCGCATTACGGGTCTTCGTCACGGTGGTGGAGGAAGGAGGAGTAGGCCGGGCAGCCTTGGCCCTGGGCATTACCCAGCCGGCGGTGAGCCAGTACCTGAGGGCCTTGGAGGAGCAAGTGGGCCATCCCCTCTTTGAACGCCGGGGGCGGCATCTGGTGCTTTCCCGGGTAGGAGAAACCCTCCTGCCCGAGGCAAGGCGGGTGGTGCAGGCTTTGGAGGAGTTCCAGCGGGTCTCCCAGGCCATGGGCCGGCTGGAGCTGGGGGAGGTTACCCTGGGAGCCGCCACCACCATGGCCACCTACGTGCTTCCCCTTTTCCTGAAGAACTTCCACGACACCCACCCCGGGGTGAGGGTATACGTGGAAAGCGGCTCCTCCGAGCGCCTGGCGGAACGCCTGCTTATAGGGGAAGTGGAGTTCGCTGTGCTGGAGGGTGTGGAGCACTGGGAAGGCTACGAGCGCCACCTCTTTTACGAGGACGAGCTGGTCCTCATCGTGCCCCCCGACCACCCCTGGGCCGGGCGGGAAACCATCCCCCCCGAGTGGTTAAAGGAGGAAACCCTCATCGTGCGCAAGCCCGGCTCCATGACCTGGCGGGCCCTGGAAAGGGCTTTTGAGCAGGCGGGCTTGGAGCTTAACCCCATCTTCTACACCGACAACAACGAGGTCACCAAGCGCCTGGTGCTGGCGGGGGCCGGGGTTGGGATCGTAAGCCGAGTGGTGGTCCAGCCCAACCTGAAGGTGGGGAACCTCCGGGCCTTAAGGCTGGCTGCGCCCGTGGGGGAGATCCGCCGCTACTTCTGGCTGGTGCACCCCAAGAACGTGGCCAATCCGGCAGCCCGGGCCCTCATCTCCCTGCTTCGCTCCTAGTGAGGCGCATGGCTAGGGCCAGGGCCACCACCATAAGGGAAAGAAGCCCAAGCTCGGCCAAAACCGCCATGAAGGCGGGATCCGCCAGGTCAAACTTCTCCACCGCCTCTGCGGTCAGCACCAGGATGCGGCGGATGGCGGCGATGAGCCCGATGACCAGAAAGGGAGTGGCCTCGAGGGTCCCTTCCTTGGCGAAACGCAAAAGGGTATAGAGGATCTCCGCCAACATCAAGGCCAAAAGGATCCGGTCCAGCAAGGCCAGGGCCACCTCCCCATAGTCCCCTTGCATGAGGTGGCGCACTCCCTCCACCAAGGTGGAAAGGAGCAGCACCGCCGCCCCACCAGCGATGAGAAAGCCGGCAAAAAGGTAGATTGCGGTTTCTGTTACCTGGAGAATCCGGTAAGCGTCCCGCCTCACCGTTTTAGTCTACATCGTTGAGGTAGGTAAAATCCCCCTGCTCCTCCAAAAACTTCTGCATCTCATAGGGGGAGCGGATCCCTTCCTCCCCTGGGAAAGGACCTTCCATCCAGTGGGGCGGGGCCTCCGGCGGTGGAACCTGGAAGCCGTAGAAGTAGTAAAGAGCCCAGTACCCATGGGCATCCTTCAGGACCACCGCATCCCCATACCCGTCCTCCAGCACCTTTACCGCCTGCTTCCTGGCCTCCCGGTAGGGCATTTCTGAGTAGTCCACACACACCTCCTACTTGGACTCGTTGATGAAGAGGGTATAGCCATTGTCCTCTAGCCAAAGGGCCTGATCATACGGATCCAGGAACTCCTCAGGGGAAGCCTTGGGTCCTTCCACCCAGTCCGGGGTCTCGTCCGGGTCTGGGGCCTTGCGCCCGTACCAGCTGTGGAAGTAGTAGAGGGCGTAGTACCCTCCCTCCCCCTCGAGAACCAAACCCTCCCCCAGCCCATCCACCAGAAGCTTCAGCGCCTTGGCCTCCGCCTCCCGGTGGGCTAGCTGCCGCATAACACCTCCGTCATCACCAGGTAGTCGGTGGTGATCCGATCCTTGGCCATGGGGCGGAACACCCGGTTGGCGAACTCCACGTGTAGGGGATGGTCCCGGTAGAAGGAAACCACCTCCGGCCCCTCAAAGAGGACGGAGAGCCAGTAGCGGTAGCGGGCCCCTTCGGAAAGGGCCTCCCCGTAGCGGAGACCACAGACCCCGGGAATCTGAAGCAGAACCTCCTCGGCCTTCTTGACCATCTCCCGCACCTCCTCGGGGCTCACCTCGGCGTTGAACACGATCAGGTGCTCCACCATCCTCTCACCTCCTCCAGGTAGGAAAGGTCCACCACCACCCTCTCCCCGGCCCTTGGCCCCTGGAGCACAGGCGCAGGGTTCCCGGGCTCCCCCAGGTGGGGAAGAAGGGCGCGGGCTTCTTGGCAGTCCTGGTCCAGGGTATAAAGGCTTGGGGTGATGAGCACGGGGAAACCCGCCCCCAAGGCGCTCAGGAGGCCACTGCGGGAATCCTCCACCACCACCCCCTCCTCCGGGGCCAAGCCCAGGTGCTCCTGGGCCAGGAGGTAGATGCCGGGATCCGGCTTCTTCCTTGCCACCACATCCCCGGCCAAAACCAGGGAAAACCAGCCCAATAGACCCGTGCCTTCCAGAAAGGCCTCGGCGTTTTCCGGGCTGGTGGTGGTGCAAAGGGCGAGGGCCACCCCCGCCTCCCGGGCTTCCGCAAGAACCCGGCGAACCCCTGGCCGCAACGCAACCCCTTCCTCCCGCAGAAGCCTCAGGTAAAGGTCCGTCTTGTACCGGTGGACCTCGGCGATCTCCTCCCAGGAAAGCCCAGGCGCCCCGGGGGTTTCCTCCAGGGCTCGCTTCAGGCGCTCCTTCCCCCCTGTGGTCCAAAGCAGGCGGGCGTAGGTTTCCTGGTCCCAGTAAAAGGGAAGGCCAAAGTGGGCGAAGGCCCGGTTGAAGGCCTCCCGGTGGAGTTCCTCGGTTTCCGCCAGGGTGCCGTCCAAATCCCAAAGAAGGGCCTTCAGCTTCCCCACCATAGGCGCATCCGGGCCATGGCCAAGTCCTTGAGGCCTTCCTTCATGGCCGCCATCAAGCTCATAGTCTTCCGCCTCCACTTTCTTCAGAACCGAGGCCGCCTCGAGGGCCAGGTCCGCATACAGGTTGATCTTGCGAATCCCCCTCGCCACCAAGGCCCGGTACTCCTCCGGGCTCAGGCCCGAGGCCCCGTGGAGGACCAGGGGCACGGGAAGCTGGCCGAGTTCCTCCAAAAGGGGCAGGTTCAAGCGCACCGGCCCCTTGTGCAGGCCGTGGCGGGTGCCGATGCTTACCGCCAAAGCATCCACCCCGGTCTCCTCCAGGTAGCGCCTGGCCTCCAAGGGATCCGTGTAGGCCACCGGTTCCTGGGAAACCTCCCCCCCGTAGCCTCCCGGCACCGCCCCCACCTCCCCTTCCACCGCAGCCCCGTAGGCCCGGGCCACCTCCACCGCCAGGCGGGTCAAGTGGATGTTCTCCTCGAGGGGCAGGTGGCTTCCATCCAGCATCACGCTGGTAAAGCCGAGCTTTAAGGCTTCCACCACCTCCCCGAGGCTTTCCCCATGGTCCAGGTGCAGGGCCACGGGTACCCTGGCCTCTTCCGCCAAAACCCTAAGCCCAGGTGCCAGGGCCCTTAAAGGCGGCCCCCCCAAATGGGGAGCCACGCTGAGGATGACGGGAAGGCCCAGGGTTTCCGCTCCCTCCAGGATGGCCTCCGCCCACTCCAGGCCCACCACGTCAAAGGCCCCCACCGCCCGGCCCTTCTCCGGCAGAACCTCCCGCAAGGTGGCGAGCATCCCTCCCCCTAACCTCCAAAGGCCATGCCCTCACCCCGCATCCCCAAGAAGCGCGGGACAACCCCATGGACGTCCACCCGGGCGCACTCGGCCACATCCTCCCCCAAACCCACCCCCACCAGGGCCTTCGCAGCCTCGCTGCTGGAAAGAGCAGGGAACGAAGAAGTCTCTGCCAGGAAAAGGGCCAGATGAGCCATCCCCCCTCGCGGGGAAAACCCCGAGGCCTCAAGGCGTTTCCCGCTAACCCCGGCAGGATAGAAGTCGTCCAGGGCCATCTAGCCCTCCTTCCTCGTCTCCCGTGCCTTCTCCACCACCGCCCGGGCGTTTTGCAAGGAACCGAGAAGGATGTGGCCTGGCTCCCAGGGCGGCATGGGCGGCCCGGGTGCCGTTGGTGGTGGCCCGGATTATACCCACCACCATGGCCGTGCCCCGGTAGGTGCCGGGAGAGGGCAAGGGATCCACCCTAAACCTCATAGGAGTTCTTCCAAAGCTCCCGCCACCCTCTCCGGGGTGAAGCCCAGCTTCTCGTAGACCTCAGGGTAAGGGGCACTGGCCCCGAAGCGGTCCAGACCCACCACCTTGTGGGCGTACCGCTCCCAGCCCAGGGTAGCCCCTGCCTCCACCGCCACGGTGGGGAGGCCTGGAGGAAGCACTTTCCGCCGGTACTCCTCAGGCTGGGCCTCAAAGAGTTCAAAGGAAGGCAGGCTCACCACCCGCACCCGGCGGCCTTTTTCCGCCAGGAGAGCCCTGGCCTTCAAGGCCAAGTGCACCTCACTGCCCGTAGCCACCAAAATCCCCTCAGGGTCTTCCGCATCCTCCAGGATGTAGCCTCCTTTTAAGGCTCCTTTGGCCTTTTCCGGGGAAAGGAGGGGCACCACTTGGCGGGTGAGGATGAGAGCCGTAGGACCTTCCTTGCGCCTTAGGGCCACCTGCCAGGCATAGAAAGTTTCGTAGGCGTCGGCAGGACGGATGACCCAGAGGTTGGGCATAGCCCTAAGGCTCATAAGGTGCTCCACGGGCTGGTGGGTGGGGCCATCCTCCCCCAGGGCGATGGTGTCGTGGGTGAAGACGAAGACCGTGGGGGTACCCATGAGGGCCGCCAAGCGGATAGCCGGGCGCATGTAGTCGGAGAAAACCAAGAAGGTGCCTCCGTAGGCCCGGTAGCCCCCGTGCAAGTTCAGGCCATTCAGGATGGCCCCCATGGCATGCTCCCGCACCCCGAAGTGAAGGTACCGCCCTGTGGGGTTCTGCGGGGAGAAATCCGCCATACCCTGGGCTTGGGTGTTGTTGGAGGGGGTGAGGTCGGCGCTCCCACCAAGAAGCTCGGGCATCCTGGGGGCGATGGCATCCAGGGCCTTACCGCTGGCTGCCCGGGTGGCCACGGGCTTGTCAAAGGCTGGGGGTTCCTCGGGAAGGGAAGGGAGGCCGCCCTTTAAGCGGCGCAAAAGCTCCTGGTGGAGATCGGGATAGGCCCGGGCATAGGCCTCCATGAGCTCTTCCCAGGCTTCCTGCCACGCCCTTCCCTTCTCCCGCATGTCCATGTGCCGGTAAACCTCCTCGGGCACCTCAAAGGGAGGATAGGGCCAGCCCAGGTTTTTGCGGGTGGCCTCCACCGCCTCCGGACCCAAGGGCTCCCCGTGAGCTTTGTGGGAGTCCTGCTTGGGGGATCCGTAGCCGATGTGGCTCCGTACAGCGATGAGGGAGGGCCTTTCGTCTAACTGGGCCAGGCGGATGGCGTGGCGGAGGGCCTCGAGGTCGTTGGCATCCTCCACCCTGAGGGTGTGCCATCCATAGGCCCGGTAGCGCGCCAGGACATCCTCGGTGAAGGCCAGGTCGGTGGAGCCGTCAATGGAGATGTGGTTGTTATCCCAAAACACGATGAGCTTGGAAAGCCTCCAGTGGCCTGCCAAGGAGCTGGCCTCCCCGGAAACCCCCTCCATCAGGTCCCCATCCGAGGCCAGCACGTAGGTGTAGTGGTTCACCACCTCGTAGCCCGGGCGGTTGAACTCCGCAGCCAACTTCTTCTCCGCCAGGGCCATGCCCACGGCGGTGGATATACCCTGGCCCAGGGGGCCGGTGGTCACCTCCACCCCTGGGGTGTGGCCGTACTCGGGGTGGCCCGGGGTCTTGGAGCCCCACTGGCGAAAGCGCTTGAGCTCCTCGAGGGGAAGGTTATAGCCCGTGAGGTGGAGGATGGCGTAAAGAAGCATGGACCCATGCCCTGCGGAAAGGACAAAGCGGTCGCGATCCGGCCAGTTCGGGTCCAGGGGATTGTGGCGCATGACCTCGCGATACAGAAGATAGGCCAGGGGAGCCATGGCCATGGGCATGCCGGGGTGGCCGCTTTTGGCCTTTTCCACGGCATCTATGGCCAAAAACCGTATGGCGTTCACCGAAAGGCGGGTGAGGTCCTTGGTCTCGGTCATGTTGCCTCCAGGGTACGCCCCCGTGAAGGAGGGCACAAGCGGAGCCAGGGAGCCCTACTATAAGCCGAGGCTTATGTAGAACCCCGTTTCCCCCGGTGAAAGACTATACCCTCTTCCGCCCCCCTTCCTCCTTGCTGAGGCTCCGGGCCAGCTTTCAGGGGAAACCCCGAGTGCCCATAGTCTGCTGGCGGGTGCCAAGAGGGGTTTCCCTGCAGAGGGAAAAGCAAGCGGCCATCGAGCTTACCGGCGTCCTGGGCCGTTTGGCCCTGGCCCGGACTTCGGGGTAGGGGGCATTAGGGGAGCTTCCGTATCCTCAAACCTTTACCGGTAAGTACGGAAAACGCTTGAGCCAGTTGGGAACCATGTTCCTGTAGAGCCCATACCACCCGAGCCCACTTTTCCTCTGGCTTTAACCCCTCAAGACGAAGAAGCATCACTCCCCCGGGAACCAAGCCCTGAAGAAACACCAGCTCGCCAAAGTCCTTGTCAGTGGTGAGAAGGAGGGCTTCCCTCTCCTTGGCTAAGGCCACCACCTCCTGATCTCTCAACCCAGGGGCCAGCTCAGCCACGTACAGGACCTCGTGGCCCTCAGCCCGTAGCCGTGCCACAATCGGGGCGTCTACCCCTTCGTCAGCGACAATCTTCACGCCACCTTCTCAGGGACCGGGTAGTACACCTCTGCCCCGAGGGTTTCGGCCGCATAGAGCAACGCTGCCCTTAGACCCTCTGGCGTAAGGCGGGGGTGGGCAGCTAGAACCTCCTCGGGTGTTTCCCCAGCAGCCAAACGGCGGAGGATCTCCTCCACGGTGATCCGGGTACCGGCCACCACGGGCTTGCCCAGCATCACCTCGGGATCCCTGATGACCCGGGCTTCCATATGTCCTCCAGTATACTACCCCGAACCTCTCGGCAGCGGATAGCAAAGGTGTTTTCCAAATCGCTCCCTTACCCGAGGACCATCCGCTTGCCTTGGCCTCTCAGGGCTGCTAGAATCCTCTAGGTGTGGGCGCCCGTAGCTCAGCAGGATAGAGCGGGGGCTTCCTAAGCCCTAGGCCGGGGGTTCGAATCCCTCCGGGCGCACCAAGAAAGCCCGCCCCCCTGGGGGCGGGCCCTTGATTTTTGCCGGGGCCCCCACCCTGGCTTCGCCAGGGTGGGGTGGTATTAGAAGCGGCTGGTGCGGCGGCCTCGAGGCGATCCCCCCCGGGAGGCAGCGCCCGCATAGGCTTCCGGGAGAACCTCCACCCGCTTAGCCCTTTCCAGCTTCACCCCCTGCACCTCGGAAAGCCTCGGCAGGTCCTGGGGGCGGAGGTCCACGTAAAAGCCCTCCTCTCCCTGGGCGATCTTGCCCACCTCGAGGCCCGCTTCCTTCAAGAGGGCCACCAACCGGGGCAGGGTGAGCCTGGGTCCCGTGGCCTTGAAGGTAAGCCAGCCCTCCTCGCCGGTAAGAAGGCTTTTCTCCTTGGGTGCCCCGCCCAGGAGAAGGGCCATGAGGGCCGCCACCACCTCCACCCGCCCCTCGGCGAACAGACGGCTGGCGAAATCCTGGTACAGCTTGTAGTCCCTCTCGGGTACCCGGGCCAGACGGGCCAGGAGATGGTGCCACTTGGCCTCGAGGACTTCCTCGGGCGTGGGGGGATTCACCCGCTTGAAGGTGCGACCCACGGCCCTTTCCAGCTCGGAAAGCTCCCGCCTTTCCCGGGGGCCGTAGAGGATCACCACCTCACCCCCCCGCCCGGCCCTGCCCGTGCGCCCCGAACGGTGCTGGTAGGTTTCCGGCTTGTCGGGGAAGCGGTAGTGCACCACCAGATCCACCTCGGGGATATCCAGGCCCCGGGCGGCCACATCCGTGGCCACCAGAACCCTTACTTCCCCTTCCCGAAAGGCCCTCATGACCCTTTCCCGGTCCGTCTGGGAAAGATCCCCGTGGATGGCCCGCGCCGGATGCCCGAGGCGAAGAAGCCCCGTGGCCACCTCCTCGGTTTCCGCCTTGGTACGGGTGAAGACGATGGCCCGCTTGGGGGCCTTGACAAAAAGGATATCGGACAGGAGGGAAAGGCGGTCCCCAGGGGCGGGAATGGCCTCCTCCTGGTAGGTGATGCCCTCCTCCCGCACCACGTTGATGACCACCGGGCTTTTCATGTACCGCTCCGCCAGCTTCTTGGCCCAAGAGGGCAGGGTGGCGGAGAAGAGAAGGGTCTGGCGCTCCTTGGGGGTGGCGGAGAGGATGGCCTCCACCTCCTCCTCAAAGCCCATGGAGAGCATCTCGTCGGCCTCGTCCAAGACGGCGATCCGCACCTGGGAGAGGTCCAAGGCCCCTTGCCGCAAGTAGTCCAGGGCCCGCCCCGGGGTGGCCACCACCACATCGGCGCCCCGGGCCAGCTCCTCCTTCTGCTTGCCGTAGCCCGTGCCCCCGTACACCGTGACCACCTTGAGGTGGGGGGCCACCGCCTGCAACTCCCCGGAAACCTGGAGGGCCAGCTCCCGGGTGGGGGTCAGCACCAAGGCCCTGGGGAGGCGGCCCCGCTCCTTGGAGGCCTCCAGGGCCTGGGCAATGGGCAGGGCAAAGGCCAGGGTCTTGCCGGTGCCCGTGCGGGCCTGGCCGATGAGGTCCTTGCCCTCGAGGGCCAGGGGCAAGGCCGCCGCCTGGATGGGGGTGGGGGCGGTGATACCCCGGCGCAAAAGGGCTTCCTTAATCTCGTCCTTCAGGGGAAAGTCTTTGAACTCCATTCTCTCTCGCTTCCCGGGCCCCACCCGCGCCCGAAAAGGAGGGGCAAAGCCCGTAAACCTTTCAAGTTTAGTGAACTAGAGCACGAATGTCAAGGGAATGACCTCCACCCTTTCCCCTTCCCTGGCATCCCGGTCGGGGGGGAGGACCACCAGGGCGTTGCCCAGGGCCATGGAGCGCAAGACCCCGCTGGACTGGCTCCCGGTGGTGCGCACCACAAGCTCCCCTTCAAAGGAGAGCACCCCGCGGCGGAAGACCTTTTTGCCCTGGGCGCCCTTAAAGGGGGTAAGGACCCTGGCCTCGAGGGAGCGGTAAGGGGGGTCGGTGCGGCGCTGGAGCCGGAAGAGGAAGGGTCTGCCGTAGAGGAAGAAGGTAACCATGCTGGAAACCGGGTTTCCCGGAAGCCCAAGGATGGGAAGCCCACCCAAACGGGCCAGGAGCAGGGGCCCCCCAGGCTGCTGCTTCACCTTCCAGAAGACCACTTCCCCCGCTGTCTCCAAAACCTTACGCACCACATCGTACTCCCCCATGGATACCCCCCCGGAGGTAAGGAGGAGGTCCAGGGGCCCTGCCGCCTCCAGCTTCTCCAACACGGTTTCCGGCCTGTCCTCCACCTTGCCCAAAAGGACGGGCTCACCCCCCGCCTCCTGCACCAATCCCAGAAGGCTGTAGGCGTTGGAGTTATAAACCCCCCCAAAGGGCAGGGGCTCCCCTGGCTCCACCACCTCATCCCCCGTGGAAAGGATGCCCACGCGGGGGCGCCGGAAGACCTTAAGGCGCGGATAGCCCATGGCCGCCGCCAGGCCCAGCCTTCCCGGGGTGAGGAGGTCCCCCCGACGCAGGTACACTTCTCCCTTCCTGAGGTCATCCCCCTGGGGCCGAATGTCCTTGGGGCTCGCCGGGGCGAAGAGGAGCACGTAATCCCCTTCCCGCCGGGTGTCCTCCACCCGGATAACGGCATCCGCGCCCTCCGGAATGGGAGCTCCGGTGTAAACGGCCACCGCCTCCCCCTTCCCCACCCGTCCGGCAAAGGGCCTTCCCGCCGGCGACTCCCCGATGACCCTGAGGCGCACCGGGTTCTCCCGGCTCGCCCCCAGGGTGTCCTCCTCTCGGCAGGCGTAGCCATCTATGGCGGTGTCGTCCTGGTCGGGGTGGTCCACCAAGGAAACCAGGTCCTCCGCCAGGACGCGGCCATAGGCTTCCTTCAGGGGTACCTCCTCCACGGGAAGCTCCCCTTTGGCCTCCGCCAGGACCAGCTCCAACGCTTCCTCCACGCTGATGCCCGTGCGCATAGGCCCAGTCTAGGGCAAAGGCCAAGGCCTCAGGAAGAAGATTCCCGGTAAACGGCCCGCAAGCGGCCAAAGGTCCAGGGCCAAAGGGCGATCCCCACGGCGTAAAGGCCCAGGGTAAGGGCAAAGAGGTAGTTGAAGGCGCCAAGGCCCCAGGCCTCCTGCACCACACCGGACAAGGCACTCCCCAAGGCAAAGAGAAGGCTCCAGAGGGCGGACTCCATCAGGAAGAAGCCCGGGCGCTCGTCTTCCTCCAGGTAGTCCATCACCAAGGCGGCGTACACAGGCCCGGCAGCGTTCATAAGGGCTCCCCGGATGAGGAGGGCCACGGTAACCAGGGGTAGCCAAGGCACCCAGGCCAGGATGGCCATAAAGGGCAGGGACAAGGCCTGCACGAACACGATGGCCCCCAGTTTCCCAAGCCGGCGCACCAGAAGGGGCTGGAGCAACATAGCTACCCCAGTAGCCAAGGCGGAAAGGGCGAAGACCAGCCCCATGGTTCCGTAGCTGAGGCCAAACTTTTCCCGAAGGTACAGGTTCAAGAAGGGGATGACCAGCCCGGCCCCAAACCCGATCACCGCCTGGGGCAAAAAGAGGCGCAGCCAAATCCCAAACCGCCCCCTCAGCCTGGGGGGTGTTCCCTGCCCTTCGGGAAGGCCAACCAGAAAGGGAAGCGTCAGGAGGAAAAAGGGAAGGGCGAAGAGGATCACCCACCTGGCCCCCACCCATTCGGAAAGGGCACCGGCCAAAAGGGTGGAGAAAAAGCCCGAGGCAGTGGTCAAGGCCGCCTGCAGGCTGAAAAGGGAAACCCGCCTCTCGGCAGGGATCAACCGGGCCATGAGAGGTGCCCCCGCCCCCTGCACCAAGGCTCCCGCCAGCCCGTACCCCGCCAACGAGGGGAACACCAGCAGACCAAACCCCAAAAGAAGCCCGCTTCCCACCGCCAGGGCCAAAGCCAGAAGAAAGCTCTTCCGGTAACCCAGGCGGGGGATGAGGTAGGCCAGAGGGAGGGCAGAAACCACGCCCACCAGAAGAAGCAGGGCCTGGGCAAGCCCTATGGCCTGGCGACCATAGCCCAGGCCCTCGAGGTGAAAGTTCAGGAAAAAGTAGATGAGGTTAGCCCCGAAGGACCAGAGGAAGCTGGCCGCGAGGAAGCGATAAGCTGGTGAACCGAGTATATACTTCACGAAACTCTTCTCCAAGGAAACAAGCCCGGATCCAGGGCCCCTACCCCTGCCGGCTTGGGCAGTAAGGCGCCAGGGAACAGGCCCCGCACCGGGGCCTACGGGCCAGGCACACGTACCGCCCGTGAAGGACCAGGGCGTGGTGGACGAACACCCACTCCTCCTTGGGGAAAAGGGCCTCCAGGTCGGCCCCGATCCTTTCGGGAGCCTTGGCCAGGGAAAGGCAAAGCCGCTTCGCCAGGCGGGCCACATGGGTGTCCACGGCGATGCCCGGCACGCCGAAGGCCGCTCCCAGGACCACGGTGGCCGTCTTCCAACCCACCCCGGGCAACTTCATCAGGGCTTTTTTATCCCGTGGTACCTTCCCCCCATGCTCCTCCACCAGCCTCCGGGCCAGGGCCACCAGGTTTTTGGCCTTGGTGCGGTAAAGGCCGATGCGCCGGATATAGGGCTCCACCTCCTCGGGAGTCGCCTTGGCCAGGGCCTGGGGGTCGGGGAAACGGGCAAAGAGGGCCGGGGTGGCCTCGTTTACGCTTTTGTCCGTGGCCTGGGCGGAAAGCACCGTGGCCACCAAAAGCTGGTAGGGATTATTGTGCTTTAGCTCCGTTTTAGCCCCCGGATACGCCGCCTTAAGGGCCTTCAGGATGGCCAAGGCCCGCGCTTTCTTCTCCTTTTGCCCTTCCTTAGGGCAACCCACGGGGTCTACTCTACAATGAGGGCGTGGAAAAGCCCAAGCTGGGCCTCATCGTGCGGGAGCCCTACGCCAGCTTCATCGTGGACGGAAGGAAGACCTGGGAGATCCGCAAACGCCAGACCCGACACCGGGGTCCCTTGGGGATCATCACCGGAGGGTATCTCATCGGCCAGGCGGACCTGCTGGACGTGCAGGGCCCCTTCACCGTGGAGGAGCTTCTGGCCCACCCGGAAAAGCACCTGGCGGAGGAGGCCTTTCTCAGGGCCTATGCCGGGGAACAGCCCCTTTACGCCTGGGTTTTGCACAACGCCTTCCGCTACGAAAAACCCCTCTTCGTACCCAAAAAGCCCGGTAGGGTCATGTTCGTGGATCTTTCCGAGGTATGGCCATAAGCCCCCCGTACCCCACGAAGACCAGGAGGTCGGGATCCAAGGAAGCGATCACCTCCTGGCGGTGGGTGGCCACCACCAGGGTGATCCCCGCCTGGCGCACCAGCTTCCCAAGACCCAGGGCCACCCGCCTGGCGGTGGGCACGTCCAGGTGAGCGGCAAACTCGTCGATCAGGAGGAGGTCAGGGCGCTGGGCCAGGAGGAGGGCCAAGCGGTAGCGCTCCCGCTGGCCCGTGGAAAGCTCCTTCGGCCTGGCCCGGTAGAGCACGGCGTCGGAAAGCCCCACCCGGTTTAACACCTCAATGGCCGCCCCCACATCCTGAAGCTGGCGGTAAAGCCGCTCCAAGATGGGCTCCTGGCCCAGGTCCACCTCCCGCTCCCCGGGAATATAGGCCACCCGCCTGCCCTCGGGTACCTCCACCTCTCCCCCATCCGGGGGCTCCCCCAGGAGGAGGCGAAGGAGGGTGGTCTTCCCCGCCCCGCTGGCCCCAACCAGGGCCACCACGCTGCCCGGGGGAACCTCGAGGTCCGCCTCCCTAAGAATCGCCCGCTCCAACACCCGGGCCTTGACCCCGAAGGCCGCAAGGGTTTCCTGCACCTCTGGGGAAAGGTCGGAAAGGTCCAGGTGGCTCCGGTAGCCTTTACGAACCCCCACCAGCCGGATGGACCCCGAAAGCCCCCGCACCCTCCCGAAACGGGAAACGAAAAGCCTTCCCCCATGAGCCCTGGCGTAAGGGTCTTCCTTCAAAAACCGATCCAGGTAGTGCTCCGCCTCCTCCGTAAGGGGATAGGCCAGCACGGGCCTTCCCGAGGCGGTGTCGAAGAGGTAGCGGAAGCCCACCTTCTCAAAAAAGGGGTGGTAGCGGGCCATCTGGGCCACGGTGTACACCAGGTGTTTCTCCCGCCTTCCCTCGGGCACAGCCCGCTCCTTCACCCACGCCAAAGCCAGCTCCACCAAAAGAGCCCCCAGGCCCTCCGAGCGGTAGTCGGGGTGCACCACCACCCGGGCGATGCGGCTGGCGGCGGTGTGCACCCGGTCCAAAGCGCTTTCCCAGTCCTTCCCGCCCTCAAAGGTCGGGTGGAACCAGTCTTTGGGAAAGATGCGCTCCCGGATGTTCCGCTCCACGCTCCCGGGAATCCTGCGGTGCATCCGGGGAATGGGGGGGTCCAAACGCACATAGCCCAGGATCCTGGGCTCAAAGGGTAAGCGCTCCACCAGCTCCAGGATGAGAAAGCGGCTGGCCGGGGTAGAACCCCTGATCTCCTTTAGCCGGGCCTCCCCCCCGCATTCGCAAAGGGGTTTGGTGTTGGCGAAGAGGGTCTCGCCACAGCGGGGGCAGACCCATAGGGCCACCACCTCCTTCTCCGAGGCATAGTGGTACTGCTCCAGCTCGGCAATGGCCTCGAAATCGGCCTCATACATGGCCTCCCGCGCACGGAGGCGGTAGCGGTACACCTCGCCCCCTAAGGGGCTTTCCCTCACGTGGTCCAGCGCCCTGGAAAATAAAGGCCACAAGGGGAAAGCCCCCTCGAGGGCGTACTCGTCAAAGTCCAGAAGGGGTTTGCGGTATTCCGTGGCCAGCCTGACCCGGTCCGCGGGGCGAAGCCATTTGGCCGCATCCCCGGTCATGCGAAGCCTCAGGCCCCCCTCGAGGAAAACCTCCCCGAACCAGCGCCAGTAAACCCTCCGCCCCAAGACGCGCATCGTGCCCCCATGGTACCCCACTTAATGCCTTCGTGTGCTACTTGACCTAGACCCTCGGGGTGTGAAAAAAGAGGGGGTGCCATGCGGCAAGATCGTGAGCACCCCCAGAACGTAGCCTTTGGCTGACCTACTATCTTGACGCAGAGACCCTTCTGGTGGCTACCTACATCTGGGTAGATGACGAACTGAAGGCCCTGCAGGCCCAAGGCTTCAAGCTCCCCCCAAAGCAAAAGCACCAGAAAGCCACCCTGGCCGAGCTCCTGACCCTCGCCATCTTTTTGCTCCTCCAGGGCCAGGACCTCGCCAAAGGCTACCTGGCCGCCAAGACCACCCTCAAGGCCTACTTCCCCTCCCTCCCCCACCCCAAGATGTTCCCCTTCGGGGAAGCAGCTCTCGCTTCTACCGGGTCCTTCAGAAGGCCCAGGGGCTGTTGGCTCACCTGGCCATGAGGCTCTCCGGGGGAAAAGGCCTCCTGCAGGTGGTGGACCTTAAACCCATCCCCCTGGCTCACGGCCACCGGATTCACGGCCTCTCTCTTCCTGAGGCCGCCGTGGGGGTGGGACCCCTGGGGGCTTTCGCGGGCTACGTTCTCATGCCGGTGATGAACGAGCGGGGCCTCTTTTTTCGTTGGGCCATTCTCCCCGGCAACGCCCGGGAGACCTGGGGGAGGGACCTGCTGGACGGTCTGCCCGCGGTCTTGGGGGACCGGGGCTTCCGCTGGGTCCAGGGGGTCAAGACCCCGCCCTATCGGGTCAGGGGAGGGAAGGTGGTGGAGACGGGGTGGAGAGAGTGGATGGGGAGGGTCAGGAACTGGATAGAGACCCGCTTCAGCGTGATGGTCCGGTCTTTGGGGCTTCATCGGATAGAAGCGCGGTCCTACTGGGGTCTGGTGGCCCGGGTGAACCTCATCCTGCTCGTTCACAACCTCATCCGTAGCCGGGTGCTCCTGAAGATGGCCGGGGTGGAGCTATGAGGTAGCACACGAAGGAATGTTAAGCTCATACCATGAAACGATCCCTTGCCCTGATTCTGGCCTTGTTCAGCCCGTTGGCCCTCACCCAGTCCCCCAAGGAAGCGGTGGAATCCGCCCTCAAGGCCGCCTTCGGCGACTGGAGGGGCAAGACCTACCAGGGCCTGGACCGGGTAGTCTACTTCACCCCCGAGGGCCAGGAAACGCAGGTCTTGCGGATCCGGACCTACCTTGACCTCGGCGGTTGCCGCCTTCGCCTGGAGATCGCCCCCGAGGGCGAGAAGGCGCCCGCCACCCTGGTCTACACCCGGGAGCGCCAGTTCCTCCGCCTCCCGGACGGCAGGGAAACCCCCCTGGACGACCGCCTCTTCCTGGAGCTCATCTTCGCCTGGCAGACAGGCTTCACCGGGGCCGCCTTCGGTTATGACGAGGTGGCTTCCCTGGGGAAAGTGACCCTCCCCGATGGCAGCGAGGCGGAGGCCTACCGGGTGGCGCGCCGGTCCCACGCCTGTCTCCCCAAGGGAGTGCTGGAGGCTAAACCCTACGAGGGAGAGGTCTACGTACAGGAAGGGAAGGTGGTGGGGGAGGGGCACTTCTCCCCCGTGCTCGGGATGGAGACCCTGACCCTCTACCGGGACCTTCGGAAGGAGGGGAGCGCGGGCTATCCCGTGAGGTCGGAGGGCTACCTCCGGACGGGGGACCGGTGGGTCCTCTTCTCCCGGGGAGAAACCCTGGAAGCCCAGGTGAGCCTCCCCCTGGAGGAAGCCCTATTCCGCTGAGGCTAGAGGGGGCCCGTGAGTTCCAGGCCTAGGGCAAAGCCCCCGTCGCCGTACCTTACCCACACCCCCACCTCTCCCTTCCCTTCGGGGTCCAGGGCGTACCCCGCCCGCAGGAGGAGGGCTCCCCCGGGGGGCTCCAGCCCCAGAGGCAGGGAGAGGGAGGTCCCAAGCCCTAGGCTCCACACCTCGTTGGCCACCAGGGATAAGCCCAAGCCCAGCCCCAGGAGAGGCACACCGCCCCGGGGGTAGGAGACCCCCAGGGCCCAGGTGGCCACCACCGGATCCCTGAGGAGGCTCCCACTGGCCTCCCCTTCCAGGGCCCAGGGGTACCCCAGCCCCAGGCGCACCCGGGGGCGGCCCCAGAGGTCGGGAAACCGGTAGGCCAGCCCCACCCCAAGGGAAGGCCTGCCCTCCCCTCGCCAGAGGACTTCCCCTGCCTCCCCGTAGTCCCGCCTCTCCCCAAAGAGGGTGTAGCCGCCCCCCAGCCTGCCCTCCAGGAAGAGGTCTGGAGCCACCCGGTAGCTGAGACCCAAGGACAGGCTCAATCCGTGCCCCACCCGCAGGAAAGCGTAGGGACCCCGTTCGTCCGCCCCCACCCCTTGGAGGGCAGAGGGGGCGTAGGAGAGGGTGAGGCGGTAGCCCAGGGGGGGCTCCTCCGCCGGGCGCAAGGGGTCCACCTGGGCCAGGGCCCAGGCGGCGAAGGCCAGGAAGAGGGGCAGAAGCCTCAAGGCCACCTCCCCCCGAGGGCCTCCAGCCGGCGAAGCCGGGAAAGCGCCCAGGAGAGCTCCGCCTCCTGGTTGGCCCTTACCCGCCCCATCTGGGCCGCCGACCGGGGAAGGGCCAGCAGGATGACCCCGGAGAAGCCCTTCTCCGTCACTAGGGCCTCTATGGGTACGATGCGCCGGCCCCACGAGGAGTCGGCGAGGAGCACCTGGGCAGGGCCGCCCCCGGGCGGGTCCACGAGACCCGCGATCACCAGGAAGTGGAGCTGGGGCTTGGTGACGTGACCGATGACCGGAAGCCCGCCCCAGCGGAAGTAGTCAGCGAGCTGCTCCAGGTTCACCCTGTAGGCCCTCACCTCGTACCCCCGCCCCTCCAGGTACCGCTTCAGGGAAAGGGCGGTAAGCCCCTCCCGCGGGTCCTTCCCCGAGGCCTCCGTCTCACGCACGGCCACCTTTAGGACCTCGCCTTCCGTGGCCGGGTCGTCATAGTAGTGGGTGAGCAGCGTGGCCACCGCCGCCGCGCCGCAGGTGTACCAGTCCGTCTGGCCGACGACGTGGGTGTAGCGAAGGGTGCGATAAGAAGACAGGGCACTTGCTTCGGCAAAAAACACCCAGAAGAGAAGTGGGAGGATGAGATGCAATATAGGAGCCGCGGGGACACAAGCCATCTTTTGACTTACGCCTTCCTGTGTTACCTCTTAGCTCCACCCTAGCCATCCTGAGTAGAACCAGCCTGGTGTTCGATCTGACAAGAAAATCATCAAAGGCTAAGACTCAGTATCCGCGGGAGTAGAAAAGAACAACAAGAAATGATAAACCCACAACAATTAAGGCGACCAAGGAAAGAACGCCCAAAGCACGCCATTCGCCAACCTTTTTCACCCAAGAGAGTGTGGCATGATACAGGAAACTGAAGAAAAAGGCCTGCAACAGTAGCCCAGGAGCTTCTCTAGCCTCTACTCTTTTGTCGAGCACCAACGTAAACAGGTTAATAAGTCCAAAGAAAGCTAAAGCCACAAAAAGAAAGGATTGCCAAGGCCTAAGTTTCCACATCATCGCCATACCTCACCAAGGCGAAGTTAAGAGTCCAAACACAAATCCATAAACAAAACCTTTACCAACGTTCGCCGCAAAGTCACGAGCATTCGCATGGCAACGCCCGGTATTGCAACCTATGGCTGCATCTACCGTATACGCTAAAGCAGCACTAATCGCCCCTGAAAGACCACCAATAACCCCCGCGATAACTCCCTCTCCCTCGTAAAGAGCTAGCTCCTCATCCGAAAGAAGCGAAGGAGATTCAAGCAAGGAAGTAGCCCACTCAACTGTTTGAACTTCACCCCGTACTCCCAGGGCCAGGATGTGCCCCTGCGCCCTAGCGCCCAACGGGGCATAGGCCAAAAGCCCAAAGGCCATCAGCACCAAGAGGAATTTGCGCATGGCTCAACCCCCTCAAGGGTGAGGTTACCACGCCCCCCCCCCTTCCTGTCAAGAAGCTGTAGTCGGTCAACACATTTGAGACTCTGTGGGGACCGCCTCCCCCCGTATTCTAGCCAGGTACTCTAAAGGGGCCAGGCCCCCCAAGGCCCGGTGGGGTCGCCGGCGGTTGTAGTGGTCCAGGTAGGCGTCAAGCTCCCTTTGGAGCTCGGGGATCTGTGAAGGCAACGGTCGTGTGTAGAACTCATCCCTAAAGGTCCGCTGCATCCGCTCCACGTGACCATTGAGCTTGGGGCTCCTCGGAGGAAGAACGAAGAGCTTAACGCCCAAACGTTCACAGACCTCCTCAAAATCGGACATAAACTCGCTGCCCCCATCCACCTGCACCGCACGGATAGGAAAAGGCGCTCGCACCATCAGGCGGGCAAGAAAGCTGGCCGCCAGGTTGGCCGTGGCTCGGGTGTGGACTTCCGCAAGGGAGAAACGGGTGAAGAGGTCGACGGCCGAGAAGTGCTGGATCCTCTCCCCAGGGCCCAGGGTCACGGTGAGGGTATCCACCTGGATAAGGTCGCCAGGGTGACCCACCTCGTATCCCTTGGGCTTCCTTTGCGCATAGGGCCTCCTGGGTCTTCGCCCCCCCTTCCCCCGCCGGGCCTGGGCCAGAAAGGCGGCTACGCTTTCCACGCGGCCGTGTGCTTCCAGGTAGGCCAGGATCCGCCCCACGGTGCGCTCGCTCACCGCAAAGCCCTCCTTCCTTAGGGTCAGCCAAATCGGCCAGCGGCCCCAGGTGGGGTTCTCCTTCCTTAGGGCTTCCACCCGGATCAGCAGATCGGAAGACCAGTAAATCCTCCGCCGCAAGCGCTGCGGTTCATTTGGGGTAGGGGCCCCAAAGCGGACGTCTTGACCGAGGCTTAAGACCGGCAAGGCCCTCTTCCTTGAGGCGTTTCCGCCAGCGGTAATAGGTGGCCCGGCTGATCCCCAAAAGCTCCTGGATCTCGGGCCAGCCCACCCGGTATTTCCTGAGCGCCTCCACCTGTTTGAGCTTCCGTAAGCGGTCCTGAACCGTGGGATCGCTGGCCCCGGCCGCAAGGTAGCCCTTCGGGCTGACCTTGGAGTTCCCGGGCCTTCCGCGCTCCCCGCAAAACCTCTTTGCCAACCGTGGTAAGCTGCATCCGTGGGGACCCCCTCTCTTCTGGAGTGGTCCCCACATTTTTACTCGTCCAGTCTCACATGTGTCTGTCCGGGTTCAGAAGCTTTCAAGAAGGTGCAATCCCCCACCCCGCCCGTCCGGGACTGGCGAGAGGGGAGAAGGCGCCGAGAAGCTTAGTACGCCTTGGCGAAGACCACCCGCTTGCCGTAGGCGGAGGGCCTACCGCAACGGACGCAAAAGCCTTCTTCGGGTTCGGCCTCAAAGGGCACGCAGCGGGTGGTGGCGGTGGTTTCCTCCTGGATGGCCTTCTCGCAGGCCCGATCCCCGCAGTGGAAGGCCAGGGCGAAGCCCTCCTGCACCGCCTCCTTGAACTCCTCGTAGGTGTCCACCTTGCGGGTGTGGGCCTCCCGGAAATCCAGGGCCCGTTGGTAAAGGGCCTGGTGGAAGGCATCCAGCTTCTCGGGTAGCACGGTGGGGAGGGCTTCTAGAGTCAGGCGCTCCTTCCCCCCCAGGCGGCTGGCCAGCACGGCCTCGCCCGCCTCGAGGTCCTTGGGTCCAAGCTCGATGCGGAAGGGAACCCCCTTAAGCTCCCACTCGTGGAACTTGTACCCGGGGGTGTGCTGGTCCCGGTCATCCAAATGCACGCGAAGCCCTGCCGCAAGAAGGCGCCGTTTCAGATCAAAGGCCGCCTCCAGGACCTTCTCCCGGCTTTCCTCCCGGTAGATGGGCACGATCACCACCTGGATGGGAGCCAGGCGGGGAGGCAGGATGAGCCCTTGGTCGTCCCCGTGGGTCATGATGATGGCCCCGATGAAGCGCCAGGAAAGCCCCCAGCTGGTGGTGTGCACGTACTTCACCTGGAGGTCCTTGTCCTGGAATTTGATGTCAAAGGCCCGGGCGAAGTTCTCCCCCAGGTAGTGGCTGGTACCCGACTGCAGGGCCTTGCCATCCCGCATCAGGGCCTCGATGGTGGTGGTGTAGACGGCCCCGGCGAACTTCTCCTTTTCCGTCTTCATGCCCTCCACCACAGGGATAGCCCCGTACTCCCGGGCCAGCTTGGCGTAGATGGAAAGCATCCTGCGCACCTCCTCCTCCGCCTCCTCCCGGGTGGCGTGGGCGGTGTGCCCCTCCTGCCACAAAAACTCGCTGGTGCGCAGGAAGGGCCGGGTGCGAAGCTCCCAGCGCACCACGTTGCCCCACTGGTTTAAAAGCTGGGGCAGGTCCCTATAGCTTTTGATCCACTTGGACCACATGTAGCCGATCACGGTTTCCGAGGTGGGGCGCACCGCCAGAGGCTCCTCCAGCTCCTCACCCCCGGCATGGGTCACCACGGCCAGCTCGGGAGAAAACCCCTCCACGTGCTCGGCTTCCTTTTTCAGGAAGCTCATGGGGATGAAGAGGGGGAAGTAGGCGTTTTGGTGGCCGGTTTCCTTGAACATGCGGTCCAAAACCCCCTGGATGTTTTCCCAAAGGGCATAGCCATAGGGGCGCACCACGATGGTGCCCCGGACCGGTCCGTAGTCGGCAAGCTCTGCCTTCTGGATGACCTCGAGGTACCACTCGCTGAAATCCTGGCTTTGCGGGGTTAGGCCCTTCTCCTTCGCCATACCCGCCCATCTTACTTGCCAAGGGCGGCCCGGAGGAATAGACTGTGGGGGCACGATTAGGAGGTGCGTATGCGTAGGATTGGGTACGCGTTTTTAGCCAGTTTGGCCCTAGGACTATTCGCCTGCCAGCAGCAAGCCCCAAGCGGAACCACCAGCCTTTCCGTGCAAAGCGCCTCGCCCCAGGGGCGCTACCTGGTGGTCTTCCGGTCGGAAACCCTCCCCTCTAACGCCCAGGCCTTGGTCCAAGGCGCAGGGGCCCGGGTGCTCAAGACCCTGGAGCCCATTGGTGCCCTCACGGTGGTGGCGGACCGGGCCGCCGTAAGCCGCCTGGCCCGGAACCCCCAGGTGCTGGCGGTGGGCCCCGAACGGTACTACTCCCTGCCCAAGACGGAGCGCATCCTCTTTCAGGAGGAAACCTATGGCGCACCCACGGCAGCCGACAACCTCTACAAGTACCAGTGGGACATCCGGCGGATCGGCGCCCCGAAGGCTTGGGGGAGGGTGCCCCTCGAGGTCCAGGCCCGGGCCACGGTGGCCGTGCTGGACACCGGGGTCATGGACAACCACCCCGACCTGGTAGGCCAGATCGTGGACTTCCAGGCCACCAACTACTGCTACGAAACCGCAGGCCCCAACAACACTCCCAGCTACCCCAAGTACACTTTGTGGATTGATTTTGATGACCCGAACCTGGATCCCAACAATCCCTGTACCCCTGCCCCTGGCGTCCTCTACGAAGCCCACGGCACCCACGTATCCGGCACCGTGGCCGCCGCCTTTGGAGGTGGCCGGGTGGTGGGGGTGGCCCCAGGGCTGAGGATCGCCGCCTACAAGGTCTTTGACCGCATCCACTTTACCGAAGGCGACGAGGAGTACGACGACGTGGGCGCCTTTGACGGCCCCATCTTTGCGGCCATCATCGACGCCGCCAAAAAGGGCTACGACGTCATCAACATGAGCCTGGGCGGCACCCTGGACACCCGCAACAAGGACGACGTGGCCGCCATGGTGGCCTGGGACCGGGTGATGAAGTACGCCAACCGCATGGGCACCGTGATCGTGGCCTCGGCGGGTAACAGCGCCCAGAATGCCAATGGCTACGTCGTTCACATTCCCTCCGACCTGCCCACGGTGATCTCGGTTTCCGCCACGGGCACCGCCACGCCCCTTTGGCAGTACCCTTTCCTCACCAACGAAACCTTGAATGCCGTGCCGGGTCAGGACATCCTGGCCTTCTACTCCAACTACGGGGCCGCCGTGGATCTTTCCGCCCCTGGGGGTGACTGCGGTCTGGACGAGAATGGCCAAAGCTGGTGCTACCGGCCTTCCGACCAGCGCCCCCCTGGCTGGCGCTACCACCTGATCCTTTCCACCATCATCGTCAACGAAAACCTCCCTGCCTACGCCTGGTACGGAGGCACCTCCATGGCCAGCCCCCATGTGGCCGCGGTGGCGGGGTTGGTGAAGGCCCTCCACAAGGACTGGACCCCGGGTGAGGTGCGGGCCCATTTGAAGGCCACCGCCGAGGATATCGGTAGCCGGCAGCTCTTCGGCCACGGCCTGGTGGACGCGGACCGGGCAACCCAGTAGTTGCCAAAGGCCCCTGGCCCCCGGGCAAGCCGGGGGCCTTTTGCCCATAAAATGGCGGCATGGACCTCTTCGCCGTGTTCAAGGAACTTCAGCAAAAAAGCGAGACCAAGATCCTCCTGGTGGTCCTGGACGGGGTGGGGGGGCTTCCCCTCGAGCCCGGGGGGCCCACGGAGCTGGAGGCCGCCAGAACCCCGAACCTAGACCGGTTGGCGGGGGAAAGCGCCCTCGGCCTCCTCACCCCGGTCTACCCCGGCCTTACCCCGGGCTCCGGCCCCGGGCACCTGGCCCTTTTCGGCTACGACCCCTTCCGCTACCTGGTGGGCCGGGGGGCCCTAAGCGCCCTGGGCCTCGGCGTGGACTTCCGGGATGGGGACGTGGCCTTAAGGGGGAACTTCGCCACCTTGGGCCCAGATGGACAGGTCCTGGACCGCCGGGCGGGCCGCCCCAGCACGGAGGAGAACCAACGGGTGGTGGCCAAACTCCAGGAGGCCATCCCCCGCATTGAGGACGTGGCGGTCTACTTCTACACGGAAAGCGAACACCGCTTCCTGGTGGTCCTCCGGGGCGAGGGCCTGGGGGATGGCCTCACGGACACCGACCCCCAGAAGACCGGCCTCCCTCCCCTCGAGGCCCAGGCCCTGGACGAAGCCTCCAGGAAAACCGCCCGGGTGGTGAACCTCCTTTCGGCGCGCATCCGGGAGGTGCTCAGGGACGAGCCCAAGATCAACGGGGCGCTTTTCCGGGGCGCCTCAAGAAGGCCTTCCTTTCCCAGCATGACGGAGGTCTACGGGGTCAGGGCGGCCGCCATCGCCAGCTACCCCATGTACAAGGGTCTGGCCAGCCTGGTGGGCATGGAGGTCCTGCCCGTGGAAGGGGAAGGCGATGCCCACGAGGGGAAGCTCAAGGCCCTTCGGGAAAACTGGGAGAGCTACGACTTTTTTTACCTCCACTTCAAGAAGACCGACGCCAAGGGGGAAGATGGGGATTTCCCGGGCAAGGTGGCGGAGATCGAGCGCTTCGACGCCCTTCTTCCGGACATCCTTGCCCTAAAGCCGGACGTTCTGGCCATCACCGGGGATCACTCCACCCCCGCCCTCCTGAGGGCCCATTCCTGGCACCCTGTGCCCCTCCTCCTCAAGGCCCCTTACCTGCGAAGGGATGCCGCCCAGCGCTTCACGGAAAGCGAGGCCGCCAAGGGAAGCCTGGGCCACCTGAGAGGGATGGAGCTCATGCCCCTCCTCCTTGCCCATGCGGGAAAACTTCTCAAGTACGGGGCCTAGATCCTGGTAAACTGGGAGAACATGGTTCGCCACCGCATCCGCAAGGAGGAGTTTGAAGCCCTCCTTAGGGAGGTGCCGGAAGGGGTGCGGCTTGAGCTCCTGGACGGGGAGGTTTACGAGATGGCCCCCATCGGTAGCGGACACGCGGGGCTGGTTTCCTACCTGGCCAAGACTTTGGAAAGGCTCTACGGGGACCGGGCCATCGTCTCGGTACAAAACCCCATCCTTCTAAATCCCTTTTCCCTGCCTCAACCGGACATTGCCCTGCTAAAGCCCCGAGAGGACTTCTACGTCCAGTCCTTCCCCGAGCCAACGGACATCCTCCTGGTGGTGGAGGTGGCGTATACCACCAAGGACATGGACGGAAAGAAGTTGGCCCTTTACGCCCAAGCGGGCATCCCGGAAAGCTGGCTGGTGGACGGGGAAACCAGCCTCCTGGAGGTCTACCGGGAGCCCCGGGGAGGCCTTTACCGTCTAAAGCGCCTGGTGGAACCGGGAGAGGAGGTGGCACCCGAGGGCCTAGGGGCCCCCTCCCTCGTCTGGCGCCCCCCCAGGCCCTAGAGGTACCCTGCCCGCCGAAGCTCTTCCGCCACCGCCTCGAGGACCAGCTCGTAGGCCCGGTCCAGGTCAACGTCCTTTAAGGTGGCCCCGGCAGCAGGTACATGCCCCCCACCCCCAAGCTTCACGGCGATGTTCTGGGCGGAAACCCCGCCCCGGGAGCGGATGGATACCTTCACCCCTTCCTCCCGCTTGCGCAGGAAGACGGAAACCACGCTCCCCTCCACGTAGCGGATGAGCCCCACGAAGTCGTCGGAGTCCTCCTCCTCCCGCTTGGCATCCTCGGGAAGGTGGGCGGTGACGAGAAGCCCCCCAAAGTGGAAGGCCACGGTGGAAAGCACCTGTCCCATAAGGCGGAAGTAGGAGGGGGGGCGGAACTGAAGCCGATCCGTAAGCTCGGCCAGCTTCACCCCGTACCCCACCAACTCCGCCGCCACCCGCAGGACCTCGGGCGTGGTGTTGGCGAAGCGGAAGTTACCGGTGTCGGTGAGGATGCCGGTGAGGACGGGGGTCGCGATCTCCGCCGTCCACTCCACCCCAAGGAGATCAATGAGGTCCTTCACCATCTGGGCGGTGGCCGCCTTGGAGGGATCCACCACGGCGATATGCCCGAAACGGGGATTGGTGCCGTGGTGGTCAATGTTGATCACAAAACCCTCCACCGGCACCCCCACCACCCGGCTAGGCTCGGCGCTGTCCAGGGCCACCAGGGTAGCCCCCACGGGAAGCTTGTCCACGGGATCCGAGTACTCCTCCTCCTTCGGCAAAAAGCGCAGGAACCTAGGGGGCTCGGCCACCCAGTAGGCCTCTTTGCCCAGGGCCTTAAGGGCCCGGTATAAGCCTAAGGAGCTTCCTATAGCATCCCCATCGGGGTCCACGTGGGTGGCGATGTAGATGGGGCCTTCCACCGCCTTCAAGACCTCGGCCACCAGGCGCATCTTTTCCCAGTACCTGGGATCGGGAGCGTTCCCGTCCATAGGCTATACCCTATCACGCAAAGGGGTTTCTCACCTCTAGCCCTCCATAGACCCCAGGGTGCAGGTCCTCGCTCCATACCACCTGGGCCTTTAGGGCCCGGGCGCTTTGCAGGATGAGGGCATCCCAGAAGGAGATCCGGTGGCGCTCTGCCAGGTGGGTGGCCTTAAGAACATCCCCTAGGGTGGGCTCGTGCACCCAGGCCTTACCGAGGTCGGTCAAGATCTGGCGGGCCACCTCCGGGGAAAGGGGGGCTTGGAGCTTACGGGTGGTGACCACGTAAAACTCCTGGAGCACTTGAAGGGATAACGCCAAGCGCCTTTCCACCATAAGGTGCTCCAGGAGCGCAAGGGCCCGCTCCCGTTTGGCCGGGGAGGAGCGGTCGTAGGCGTAGACCAAAACATTGGTATCCACGAACTCAGGGGGCTCTATCATGCACCTCCTCCCGGGAGGGCAAGGGTATGCCCCCGGTATCCAGGATTCCCTGACGCATCCAGGAAAGTTGACGGCTAAAGGCCTCTTCTAGACCCTCCTCCCGCTCCACCTCCTTCTCCAAAAGCTCCGCCACCCAGGCGTTTAGGCTCAAGCCCCGCTTCAGGGCCAAGGCCCGGGCCCGGCGCACCAGCTCTGGGGGAAGCCTTAAGGTTAAGTTTCGGCCCATGCCCTCAGGTTAGCACAACATGATGTGCATTTGGGTAGGCTAGACCCAAACGAGAGCTTCTTCCGGGGCCCCCACCCTGGCAAAGGCCAGGGTGGGGTAGCCCTAGAGGTTCCACCCCCCCGCCACCTCGAGGACCTGCCCGGTCACGTAGGGCTCCCGCACGAAGAAGAGCACCGCCCGGGCGATCTCCTCGAGCAGGGCCAGACGGGCCATGGGGATCTCCTGAAGGGGTTTGGACACGGAGTTTTCCGCCACCCCCGGGGCCACCACGTTGGCGGTGATCCCCGCCTGGGCAAACCGCTTGGCGATGGCCTTGGTGTAGAGGATCACCCCGGTCTTGGCGATGGCGTAGGGGGTGATGTGGGTCCGGGCCAGGAGGTTCTGGGCCCCGGCGTAGCCCAGGTTCACGATGCGCCCATACCCCTGGGCCACCATGAGGGGAAGGACCTTCTGGGTGAGGAGGAAGGTGCTGGTGAGGTTGGAGTCCAGGATCCACCGCCACTCCTCCAGGGAAACCTCCTCTATGGGCTTATAGAGGTAATCCCCCACGTTGTTCACCAAAACGCCGATCCCTCCCAGGTGGTAGCGCACCTCCTCCACCAGGGCCAAGACCTCCTCCTCCCGGGTGAGGTCAGCCCGCACCTTGATGGCCTTGACTCCCAGGGCCTCCGCCTCGAGGCGGGTGGCCTCCGCCAGGCCCTCCGAGGTGCGGTAGTGCACCGCCACGTGAAAACCCTCCTTGGCCAGGGCCAGGAGGATGGCCCGGCCAATGCCCTTGGCGCTTCCCGTGACCAAGGCAACCCTCATCTCCCCCCTTTTACCACCAGGTAGGTTTCCAGCAAAACCCGGGTGAAGCTATTCAGCGGAAAGGAAAAGCCCTCTTCCGGCCTTACCCAGGCCCACTCCAGAATCTCCTCGCCCGGCCGCACCTCCCCTTCCCCTTGGGCAAAGTAGTTGAAGAGGAGCATGTGGGTGGGCTTGTAGAACTCCGGGCTGAAGATGGCCTCCTGCACCAGGGCGAAGCGCACCTCCCTAAGGTCAAGGCCCACCTCCTCCCGGAACTCCCGCCTTAAGGCCTCCTCGAGGCTTTCCCCCCACTCCACCTTTCCCCCAGGCACCCCCCATAGCCCCCGCCACTTCGGGGTGCGCACCAGAAGCACCCGGCCCCCCTGTTCCACCAGGGCCCCTACCGTGGGGATGGGATGGCGCGGAGGATTCTCCATAGATACCAAAGGACAAGATACAGGGCCTGAAGGAGCACGAAGGTGAGGTAGGCCTCAGGGCTTTGGAAAAGCAAAAAGACCCCCAGGAAGAAAAGCTGGGTGGTGAGGCCCAGGTTCACCACCCCCGCCAAAGCCCCCTCGTCCCAGAAGCGCTCGGGAACAAGGCGAAAACGCCGGAGCACAAAGCCCTCCAGGGCCCTTATGCCCTGGTCCTGGGGCAGGAAAAAGAGGCGGTAGACCCCCCGCAGAAGACCCAGCAAAGGACTGGGGGGATCCTGCCTTTCCGCGGGCAGGGGAAGGCCATGGGCCTCCCTGTAGAGCCTTTCCAGGTTGAAGTCGTAGGATTGGACCAGGGTGAAAACCAAAAAGGCTGCAAAGGCCAGCTCCCAGGCCCCGGTGCGCGCCCCCAGGGCCAGGAAGAGGAAGAGGTTCCCCAAAAGATCCAGCTCCGTGTCCAGGTACCGCCCGAGCTCCGTGACCTCCCCCCTGAGGCGCGCCAGCTGGCCATCGGCGTTGTCCAAAACGGTTTTTAGCTGGAGAAGAAAGGCTGCGGGCACATCCTGGCCCAGATGGATCAACCTGGCGGCGAGCAGGACCAAGAGCGTATGGAAGAGGACCAGGTGGTGAGGCCTAACGCGGGTGCGGTACAGCAAGAGGACCAGCAGGTGGGCCAAGGGGCGGAAGAGAAGGACATTAAGGAACTCCTGTACCGGCCTTTCCTTGGCTCCCGGCACCATGGTCAGTCCTGGATGTGGGAGAGCACCCGGGCCACCACCTCCTCGAGGGTCATCCCGCTGGTATCGATCACGATGGCCTCGGGAGCAGGGGCGCTTTGGGCCCGGTCCAGCTCGTCCCGTCGGATCAGCTCCTTCAGCACCTCCCGGTAATCCTGTGGCCGCTCCAGGGTGCGCCGCCTGGCCCGCACCTCCGGCGTGGCCGTGAGGTAGAACTTGTGGGGCGCCTGGGGAAAGACCGCCGTCCCCATGTCCCGCCCCTCGGCCACGAAGGGAGGCGGCACTTCCCTAAGCCTCTCGTTCACCCAGGCCCGCACCCCGGGATGGCGCGCCACCTGGGAAACCACGCGATCCACCTCCGGGGTGTGAAGGTAAGGGGTCAGGTCCTCCAAGGTGGAAGCCTTCTCGGCCACCACCCGGTTGCCCTGAACCTCGGGGAGCAAACGCACCCGGTAAGTTTCCAAAAGAGCCAGGATACCTGGCTCATCCCCGGGATCCACCCCCACCCTCCGGGCCAGGTAGGCGGCGGCGCGGTAGAGGAGGCCGCTACTCAGGTAGGGTACCCCCAAGGCCTCCGCCACCTTTTTGGCCACGGAGCTTTTTCCCGAGGCGGAAGGCCCGTCGATGGTCACGATGCCCCGCATAGCCGCTTCAGGTCCTGGAAGAACCCAGGGTAGGAGATCTCCGCCCAATGGGGCTCCCAAACCCTAACCCCCACGGGAAGCCCCGCCACGGCGAAGGCCATGGCGATGCGGTGGTCGTGGAAGGGTTCCACCTCCCCCGGCTTCACCCCACCGCCTTGGATCCTAAGCCAGTCCGGCCCCTCCTCCACCCCCACCCCCAAAGCCCTGAGGTTATGGGCGATGGCGGCAACGCGGTCCGATTCCTTCACCCTTAGCTCGGAAAGACCTGGAATATAGGTCTCCCCCTCCGCCCAGGCGGCGGCGGCGGCCAGGACGGGCACCTCGTCCACCATGAGGGGGATGAGCCCCGGATCCACGGAAACCCCCTTCAGGGGGCTATACCGGGCCCGTATCCAGCCCACGGGCTCCCCCGCCTCCCCTTCCACCACCTGCCACTCCAGATCCGCCCCCATCTCCCGGAGCACCTTGAGAAGGCCAGTGCGGGTGGGGTTCAAGCCCACGCCCTCCACGGTGACCTCGGAACCCGGGGTGAGGAGAGCCGCCACCAGGAAAAAGGCGGCAGAGGAAAAATCCCCGGGCACGGTGAGGTCCCTGGCAGGGAAGGGCTCGGCCCTGCGGGTGCGGATGCGCGGGCCCTCGGTTTCCAAGGGAAGCCCGAAGTGACGGAAGAGCCTTTCCGTGTGGTCCCGGGTGGGAACAGGCTCCACCACCTCCGTGACGCCCTCGGCAAAAAGCCCGGCCAGGAGAAGGGCGCTTTTCACCTGGGCGCTGGGCACGGGAAGGGTGTAGGAAATTCCCTTTAAACCTCCGCCCCGCACCGCCAGGGGGGCCTTCTTACCCCCTTCCCTCCCATCTATGGAAGCCCCCATGGCCCTTAGGGGCTCCACCACCCGGCCCATGGGACGGCGGCGCAGGGAAGCGTCCCCCGTAAGGACCGCAAAAAGCCCCTCCTGCCCCGCAAGGATGCCCAGGATGAGGCGTATCAGGGTCCCGGCGTTGCCGCAGTCCAGCACATCCTCGGGCTCCTTCAAGCGTAGCCCCTGCCCCCGTACCCGGAAGTGGGGGCCCTCCTCGTGGACCTCCGCCCCCAAGGCCCTCAGGACCCGAGCGGTGGAAAGGGTGTCCCCAGCCTTTAGGGGATAGAAGAGCCTGCCCTCCCCCTGGCTTAGGGCCAGGAGCATGAGCCCCCGGTGGGTAACGGACTTGTCCCCGGGAACGCGCAGAACCCCCCGCAAGGGGCCACAGGGACCTAGGTCCAGGTAAGGCCGGTCCATGCCCCCCAGTCTCGGGGGAGTAAGGGGCTTTGGTCAAGGGCGACCCCCGCTTACAATGGAACCCAAGCATGGCCCTGGCGTGGCAAAGCCCGGTTTATCTGGAACGGAAAAGGCTCCTGGAACGGCTACCCGAAGAACCTGGCTTTGCCATCCACCTCGAGGCCCCAGCCGGCTTCGGAAAAAGCGTCCTGGCGGGACAGCTTGCCGCCCAACTGGGCCTTCGCACCCTCTGGGCCAGCAGCCTTCTGGGCGAGCCCCGCAGCCTTCTGGCCAAGGCCCTGGACCTGCCCCAGGAAGTGCCCTGGGGAGGGGTGGTGGAGGCCCTTCGGGCTGAACCTACCCTGGTCGTCCTGGAGGACCTGACGGGAACGGAGGATCTCTCCCCCCTCCTCCGCACTCTCCCCTGCCTCCTGGTGCTGGCCAGCCGAAAACCCCTCCCCTACCCCGAGCTTCCCAAGCTCCTGGCGGAGGGAAGGCTCGTGCACCTGAAGGCGGTGGACCTGGCCTTCACCCTGGAGGAAGCCAGGCTCCTCTTCGCTGGCAAGGAGGGGTATGAGGAAGCCCACCGGGCCACGGGGGGCTGGCCCCTTCCCCTTTTCCTCTCCGCCCTCACGGGAAGCCCTCCCGAGCCCATGGCCCTCATCCAGGGCCTGAAGGAGAGCCTATCCCCGGAGGAGTTCCAAGAAGGCCTTCTCCTGGCTGCTTTGCCTCATCTGCCCCTTGCCCTTGCCCGGCCGGAAACGGAAAGCCTCTTCCAAAAAGGGCTTCTAAGGCGCCTATCTGAGGGCTACGCCCTTCATCCCCTCCTGAAGGAGATGGCCAAGCGTAGCCTGCGCAGGGAAGTGCAGGAGGCCGTACGCCAAAGCGCCACCCGCCTTCCCCCTCTTCTTCTGGCCGAGGCCTACTGGGAAGCGGGCCTCGAGGGGGAACTTTTGGACCTGCTGGAGCGCCCCATCACCCTCCCCATCCCCGCAGAAAGGCTTCTGGAGTGGGAACACCTCCTGCGCCGCGGGGGCCCCAGGGCTCATCTGCGGCTCGGGGAAGCCCTGGCCCAGTGCGGGAGGAAGGAGGGGCTATCCCTTCTGGAAAAGCTGGCGGAATCAGAGGCGGATAAGGACCCGGCTCTTGCCCTCACCGCCTTAGGGCACCTGGCCTACTACTTTTCCGAAACCCTTTTGGGGAAGGATCTTTCCCGGGCCCGCACCTACCTGGAAAAAGGTCTGGAGCTGGTTCCAAGGGTGAGGCCGGAACTGGCTGGACGCTTCCTGAACGACGTGGCCCAGGTGCCCTTTGCCGAGGGCAAGCCGGAGGAAGCCGCCCACCTCCTGGAGGAAGCCCTCAGGTACCTCCCCCCGGAAAGCCCCTACCGCATCGCCCCCCTTGTCAACCTGGCCCTGCTTCGCTTTGAGCTTCGGGGTAGCCTCGGGGAAAGGATCCAGGCGCTGGAGGAAGCCTTAAGGCTCATGGAAGAGCACATGCCCCAGAACATCCCAGGGCACCTCCGGGACCTGGGCTGGCTCCACCTTCTCCTGGGGCAAAGGGAGAAGGCCCGCACCTACCTGGAAAGGGCCGCCCAAACCCCCGGAAGCCCCCTGGCCTCCCTTGAGGCCAAGATGCTCCTCGCCCACCTGGAAGGGGATGCCGAGGCCCTTACCCGCCACGTGGCCCAGGCGGAGCTTTGGGAAACCCCCTACCTGGTGGAAAGGGGACGGGCCCTTCTCGCGGAGCTGAAGAAGGACCCAGGGATCCTCGAGGGGCTCTCCGGCTTGTTCCCAAGCCTCACCCGGGCCCTCTTGCAAAAGGACCCAGGCCTCCTTCCCCCCTACCCCGAAAGCCGGGAGGAAAGGCTTCTATGGCACGCCGCCCGCTACCGCCTCCTACGGGAAGAAGGGGATTTGGAAGCCCTCCTTGCCCTCACCGATGCCAGGGAAGGGATCCTCCCCGGCCTCCTTCCTCTGGAAACCCTGCCCCGTAAGCGGCCCGAGCTTGCCCGGGCCTATCCCCTTTTGGAGGTCCTGCGCCTGGGCTGGAAGGAAGCCATCGCCCTGAGGCTTCCGGAGATACCTCCCTTGAAGGTTGAGGTGGTGGGACGCTTCCATGTGGAAAACCCCTTGGGGCCTGTGGAGCTAAGGGGCAAGGCCAAGGAGGTCTTCGCCCTCTTGCTTCTCGGCCTTCCCCGGGAGGAGGTGGCCTTTGCCCTTTGGCCGGACCTCTCCGAGGAGGCTGCCCTCAACAACCTCTACGTGTGGCTTGCCCGCATCCGGAAGCTCCTGGAGCCCTGGGGGGTTCCCACCTACCTGGGGGAGGAGGGGTTGGCGCAGGTAACCTCCGACCTGGAGGCTCTGGAAGAAGCTCTTGTGCAGGAGGATGCGGAAGAAGTCCTTCGCCTTTACCAGGAACCCCTGTTCCCTGGCCTGGACCACCCCCATCTGGACCGCAAGCGGGAGGAGGTCTTCCACCGGGTGCGGACCCTTTTCCTGAAGAGGAGTGAACCCCGCTTCCTGGAGCGCCTCCTGGAGCTGGACCCCCTGGACGAGGAAGCCCTCATCCCCCTGGTGGAATCCTGCCTATCCCAGGGGCAACGGGCCCGGGCTCGAAAGCTTTTGGAGCATTACCGGAAAAGGCTTTGGGAAGAGCTTGGGGAGCGACCCTCCCCCAGGGTGGAAGCCCTTTTCAGGGCCCTGTAGGGCTCGCCCCGAGGAAAAACCCCTCCCCTTCCACCTGGATCCCTTCCCCCGGCTCCAGTAGGAAGGTGGCCGGGGGTGCCAAGGAAGTGCCCTCCACCTGGGCTTCGCCCTCCAGGAGGGTGAGGAGAAGGGGAGCCTGGGGCTTAAGATGAAGGACCCCCCGCAAGGGATAGCGATAGAGGTGGAAATAGGGCGTCTTGAGGAGGCACTCTCCTCCTTCCACCGGCTCGGGCCGGACAGGGGGTAACGGGATGGGCTCCAGAATAGCCACCTCGAGGGCCTTGTCCAGGTGTAGCTCCCGGGGGCGGCCGTAATCGTAAAGCCGGTAGGTGAGGTCCGAGGGCGTCTGCACCTCGTAGACCCTCACCCCCGGGCCCAAGGCATGCACCACCCCGGCGGGCAGGTAGAGCACCTGGCCCGGGGCCACGGGAATCCGGTTCAGGATAGGGTCCAGGTTCCCGCTGGCCACCGCATCCCTAAGCTCCTCGAGGCCCACCCGCCGGGAAAAGCCGTAAACCACCTCCCCTGGGGTGAGCACGTACCAGGCCTCGTATTTGCCGGGCCTCCCTTCCTTCTCTAGGGCATAGGCATGGGGTGGGTGAACCTGCACGGAAAGCCATTCCCCTGGGTCCAGGATCTTCACCAGGAGGGGCTCCTCCGAAAGCCACACCTCTCCCACCCCTGGGCCGAAGCCCAAGGCACCTCCCCCCCAGGGACGCAGCACCGGCTTGGGACGAAAAAGCCGCACGAGGGTTAGCATAAGGGGTATGCGCGACCTAGACCGCGAGGAAACCTATCTCTCGGACCGCCGGGGCCTGGCCCTGGAGCTTCGCGACCTGGTGGGCTCGGGACCCGTGCCCACCCGGTCCTACCCCGCACCCCACGCCGCATTGGGCTATGGGGAGGGTCACTTCGCCGCCCGGCTGTCCGGCCTTCCCGATTGGACGGAGGAGGGAACCCTGTTCGTGCTGGAAGGAGGGTACGACCTGGGAGAAGCCGCTGCCCTTTCCCTTCTGGCAGAAACGGAGCGGGTGCAGGTGGTCAAGGTGGGCCTCCGCCCCGGGGTGGAGGTCTACCTGTCCCCTAGCCCCCTGAACCCTTACCGCTACCTGCGCTTCCTCCTTCTGGCCACAGGACAGGAGGAGGCCCTCTCGGAGGTGGATAGGACCCTGCTGGAGGAACGAAAACGCCTCACCCCGGAAATCCCCCTCGAGGAGAACCCCGCCAAGTTCCTGGCCTACACCCTGGTGGAGCGGATCCCCCTCCTCTACGCTCCCTTTTACCGCCCCTTGGAGGAAGCGGCGCAAAGCCTTTTTGCCCGCATCGGCAAAAGCCTGGCCCTCACCCCACCCCATAGCGCCCTAGAGTTTTTCCTCACGGGCCTCGAGGCCCGCCACGAGCAGGGAGACCCCCTGGCCGCCCTCCTTTTGGGAGAAGGGGAAGCGGTACGTCTAGCCAAGGAAATCCTGGAAACCCGGGTGGACGCCATCGCCGAGGTGCCCGCTCCCACGGGAAGCCGCCTGGCCCAGGCCCTGGCCCTCTGGTACCGGTTGGCCTGGACCGCCTACTACCTGGCCCTTCTCTACGGGGTGGATCCCTCCGACCCCGAGGTGCTGGAGCGCCTGCGGGAGGCCACCTAACCCCCGGAAAGCCCATGATGCCCTTCCCCAAGCCGGAGGACCTTCAAACGGCCATGGCCCTGCAGAGGAGCCTGGCGGAAAGGGTGATCCTGGAGGGAAGCCTCCGAAACGCCAAGCGGATCGCCGCCCTGGACGCCTCCCATAAAAGGGGGAAGCCCCTTGTGGCGGTGGCGGTGCTTTACCACCTGGAGAAGGGCCCCCTGGCCGTGGGAGTAGGGGTGGTGCCCGAGGAAGCCCTTTTCCCCTACATCCCCGGCTTCCTCTCCTTCCGCGAGGCTCCTGCCTATCTCCAGGCTTTACAGGCGCTTCCCGAGCCACCCGAGGCCCTTTTGGTGGATGGCCAAGGCATCGCCCATCCCCGAGGCCTGGGCATCGCCAGCCACCTGGGGGTGCACCTGGACCTTCCCAGCATCGGGGTGGCCAAGAGTTTGCTCTACGGCCGCCTCGAGGCTCCCTTGCCCCTGGAGGCGGGAAGTGCGGTAAGGCTTCTCTCCCCGGAAGGCCGCCCCCTGGGCTACGCCTACCGCAGCCGAAAGGGGGTCAAGCCCCTTTTCATCTCCCCAGGGCACCGGGTGGGCCTGGAGGAAGCCTTAGCCTTCGTGAAGCATCTTCCCACCCGCTCCCGCCTACCGGAACCCTTGCGCCTGGCCCACCTCGAGGCGGGCAAGGCCCTCCGCCGGCTGGACCCGTAGACTGAAGCCCGTGGAAAGCCACCGGCCTGACCCTCTTTACCAGGCTCTCTGGTACTTGGTCCGGCTCCTTCTTCACCTTCTTTTCGGCTTCCGCGCTGAAGGCGAGGAGAACGTTCCCCGGGAAGGCCCGGTAATCTTGGCTGCGAACCATCTTTCCGTCCTAGATCCCATCGTTATCGGAGCCGGGATACGGCGCCCGGTGAGTTTCTTGGCCCGGTCCGAACTCTTCCGCCTTCCCTTCCTATCCCGGCTCTTGCCGCGGCTGTACGCCATCCCCGTGGAGCGGGGGCAAAGCGACCTCTCCGCCATCAAGGGCGCCATCCGCGCCCTGGAACGGGGCATGGCCTTCGGCATCTTCCCGGAAGGAACCCGAAGCCGCACGGGCAAGCTCCAGCCCTTCAAGACCGGGGTGGCGGCTATCGCCCTGCGCACCGGGAGTCCCGTGGTACCCGTGGCCGTGGTGGGTACGGACCAGGCCTGGCCCGTGGGACGAAAGCTCTTCCGTCTGCGCAAGGCCATCCGGGTGATCTACGGCAAACCTATACCGGTTCCGAGGCTTTCCCGGTTTACCCACCAGGAGCTGGAAAGCCTGACCCGGGAGATAGAGGCCCGGGTACGGGAACTTCTGCCACCCCAGTACCGCTAGAGCCAATACTTCCGTTATCACACATTACTATACGCAGGTATACAAATGGGTCAGAGTATTGCATGCCTGCATTCAGGCGTGCTATAGTCCTTGCGGAAGGGAAAAGAGGAGGGAGGTGAAGAATGGCAACAAAGAAAACGGTCACCAAAGCGGATCTGGTGGATCAGGTAGCTGCCGCAACGGGCCTCAAGAAAAAGGACGTGAAGGCGGCGGTGGATGCGTTCCTCTCCAAGGTAGAAGAGGCCCTTTCGGGGGGGAACAAGGTCCAGCTCACCGGCTTCGGCACCTTTGAGGTGCGCAAGCGCAAGGCTCGCACCGGCGTGAAGCCCGGCACCAAGGAGAAGATCAAGATCCCCGCTACCCAGTATCCCGCCTTCAAGCCGGGCAAGGCCCTAAAGGAAAAGGTCAAGAAGTAAGGTATTCCCTTCCCCCGGGGGGCTTTAGCCCCCCGGGTTTATTCCTACCCTTCTCCCTATGCCGTGCCCCTAGGTGTCCCAGAACATCGTGGGGGCAAGGATCTTCCGGGGCCCTCGCCTTGGCTTTCGCCAAGGCGAGGGGGTATCAAGCTCCGCCCAACGCCCCTCCTGGTTTGACCTTGGGCACCACCCGGGGGGTTTCCTTTTCCGGGCGCTCCTGGGGGGTGCTTTCCTCCTCCTCCAGGGGCAGGCCCTCCACCACCTTCTGGAACTCCTCGGCGGTGAGGGTTTCCCGCTCCAAGAGGGTTTCCGCCACCCGCTCCAGGATCTCCCGCTTCTCCTGAAGGAGATTCTTCACCCGCTGGTACTGCTCCTCGATGAGGCGGCGTACCGCCTCGTCGATGCGCTTGGCGGTCTCCTCGGAATACTGGCGCACGTCGTAACCACCCAGGTAGGTATCCTCCCGCACGGCATAGGCTACCGGACCAAACTCGGGGTGCATGCCCCACTCGGTGATCATGCGCCGGGCCAACTCCGTGGCCTGGCGGAAGTCGTTTTCCGCCCCTGTGGTCACGTCCTCAAAGATGAGCTCCTCCGCCGCCCGCCCCGCCAGGGCCACAGCAATCTGGTCCAAAAGGCGCTTCCGGCTCCAGTGGAGCATATCCTCCCGCCTGGGCATCATGAAGCCTAAAGCCCGGCCCCTGGGCACGATGGTCACCTTGTGCACCCCATCGGCGTGCTCCAGGAAGTGGGCGGCCAGGGCATGCCCCGCCTCATGGTAGGCGGTGATCTTGCGGTCGCGGGGAGAGAGGACCAGGCTCTTCTTGGCCGGCCCCATCATCACCCGGTCGGCAGCCTCCTCGAGGTCCTTCATGGTGATCTTCTTGCGGCCTTCCCGGGCCGCCAGGAGGGCCGCCTCGTTCAAGAGGTTCTCCAGGTCCGCGCCCACGAAGCCCGGGGTACGCTTGGCCAAAAGGGCTAGGTCCACATCCTCCGCCAGGGGCTTACCCCGGGCGTGGATGCGGAGAATCTGCTCCCTACCCCTCACATCAGGAGCATCTATGGTCACCTGGCGGTCAAAGCGGCCCGGACGCAAAAGAGCCGGGTCCAGAACATCGGGCCGGTTGGTGGCGGCCATGACGATGATGGTGGAGTCCTTTTCAAACCCGTCCATCTCCACCAGAAGCTGGTTCAGCGTCTGCTCCCTCTCGTCGTTGCCACCCCCTACCCCCGCCCCGCGCCTGCGGCCCACGGCGTCGATCTCGTCGATGAACACGATGCAGGGAGCGTGGCGCTTAGCGGTCTCAAAGAGGTCCCTGACCCTGGCCGCCCCCACCCCCACGAACATCTCCACGAAGTCGGAACCGCTTGCGGTGATGAAGGGCACCTTGGCCTCCCCAGCCACCGCCCGGGCGATATGGGTCTTCCCCACCCCAGGTGGGCCCACCAGGAGAACCCCCTTGGGAATCCTGGCCCCCATCTCGTGGAAGCGGGCGGGGTTCTTCAGGAACTCCACGATCTCCTTAAGTTCCTCCTTGGCCTCCTCGGCCCCGGCCACGTCCTTGAAGGTCACCTTGGGGGCCTCGGTGAGCACCTTGGCCCGGCTCTTGGTGAAGCTGAAGGCGGAGTCCGAGGGCCCGGCGCGCCCGCTGCGGGAGAAGTAGAAGAGGGCGCCCACCAAAAGGCCCACCAGGAGAAGGGGCCACAGGAAGCCCAAAGGGCTTTGGCCCTGGGGGGGCTCCACCCGCACGTGGACCCCCCTGCGAACCCAAGCCTCAAGGGTCTGGTTGTCCGGGGGGCTGGCGGCGTAGGTGGTGAAGGTGGAGCCATCGGTGAGGGTGCCCTGGATGCGGGTATCCCCGGCCCGCACCACCACCTCCTTCACCCGGCCCGCCTGCAGGTCTTCCAGGAAGGTGGTGTAGTTCACCCCACCCCCGGGGTTCCCCGCCGTGCCCGCCAGGCTGAAGGCCCAGGCCAAAAGGAGCAGGCCCAATACGAAGACCAAGAAGTTCAAGGGAAGCCGGGACATGTCTTCTCTTAGGGTACACGCCCTGGTGGAAATCCGGGTAGCCTGGGGCACCATGATATAAATAGGCTCAACTCTCTTGACTTATCCATGTGGCATGGTCTATGCTCGAAACGAGAGGTGTAGCTATGGCCAAGGCAGTGGGCATTGACCTGGGCACCACCAACAGCGTGATCGCCATCATGGAGGGCGGTAAGCCCGTGGTCTTGGAGAACGCGGAGGGCGAAAGGACCACCCCCAGCGTGGTGGCCTTCCGGGATGGCGAAACCCTGGTGGGCCGCATGGCCAAGCGCCAGGCGGTTTTGAACCCGGAAGGGACGATCTTTGAGATCAAGCGGTTTATTGGCCGCCGCTGGGAGGAGGTCCAGGAGGAGGCCAAGCGGGTCCCCTACAAGGTGGTCCCCGGGCCCGATGGCGGGGTGCGGGTGGAGATCAAGGGCAAGCTCTACACCCCCGAGGAGATCAGCGCCATGGTCCTCCGCAAGCTGGTGGAGGACGCCTCCAAGAAGCTCGGGGAGAAGATCACCAAGGCGGTGATCACCGTGCCCGCCTACTTCAACAACGCCCAGCGGGAGGCCACGGCCAACGCCGGGCGGATTGCGGGCCTCGAGGTCTTGCGCATCATCAACGAGCCCACCGCCGCCGCTTTGGCCTACGGCCTGGACAAGAAGGGAAACGAAACCGTCTTGGTCTTCGACCTGGGGGGCGGCACCTTTGACGTGACGGTGCTGGAAATCGGCGAGGGGGTCTTTGAGGTGAAGTCCACCTCCGGGGACACCCACCTGGGCGGCAGCGACATGGACCACGCCATCGTGAACTGGCTGGCGGAGGAGTTCAAGCGGGAGTACGGGGTGGACCTCAAGGCGGACCGCCAGGCCCTCCAGCGCCTCATCGAGGCGGCGGAGAAGGCCAAGATCGAGCTTTCCAGCACCGTGGAGACCACCATCAGCCTCCCCTTCATCGCCCTGGATCCCGCCAGCAAGACCCCCTTGCACCTGGAGAAGAAGCTTACCCGGGCCAAGTTTGAGGAGCTCATCGAGCCCCTCCTGAAGCGCCTTAGGGGCCCGGTGGAGCAGGCCCTGAAGGACGCAGGGCTCAGCCCAGCCCAGATCGATGAGGTGATCCTGGTGGGCGGAGCCACCCGGGTGCCCGCGGTGCAGAGGGTGGTGAAGGAACTATTGGGCAAGGAACCCAACCGCTCCGTGAACCCCGACGAGGTGGTGGCCATGGGAGCGGCCATCCAGGCAGGGGTCCTCATGGGAGAGGTGCGGGATGTGGTTCTCCTGGACGTCACTCCCCTCTCCCTGGGGGTGGAGACCAAGGGTGGGGTGATGACCGTGCTCATCCCCAGGAACACCACCATCCCCACCCGCAAGTGCGAGATCTTCACCACCGCCGAGCACAACCAGACCGCGGTGGAGATCCACGTCCTCCAGGGCGAGCGCCCCATGGCCGCGGACAACAAGAGCCTGGGTCGGTTCCGCCTCGAGGGTATCCCCCCCATGCCCGCCGGGGTTCCCCAGATCGAGGTCTGCTTTGACATCGACGCCAACGGCATCCTCCACGTAACCGCCAAGGAGAAGTCCACGGGCAAGGAGGCCTCCATCACCATCCAGAACACCACCACCCTCTCCGAGGAGGAGATCCAACGGATCATCGAGGAGGCCAAGCGCTACGCGGAGGAGGACCGGCGCCGCCGGGAGCACGCCGAGCTCAAGAACACCCTGGACTCCACCCGTGTCCAGGCGGAGAGGATCCTCCAGGAGAAGCAAAGCACCCCCGAGGCCAAGGCGCGCCTCGAGGCGGCCATCGCCAAGGCCAAGGAGCTGGTGGAGAAGGATGCTTCTGATCCCGAGCTGAAGGCCGCCACGGAGGAGCTTCTGAAGGCAGTGGAGGCCTACGAAAAGGCCGCCACCGCCGGGACCACCGGGGCATCCAGCCGTGGCCCTGACGACGTGATCGACGCCGACTACAAGCCCGCCGACTAAAGCTCCCCTGCCCTGGCCCCTGCCGGGGCAGGGGCCTCCCCTTGCCCCCTCTTGGAGGAAACATGGAGAAGGAACGTGAGGAAACCCAACAGGAGCAGGCCGCCCAGGTGGAGCAAGACCTCCAAGCGGTAGGCGAGGAGGCCTTGGCCCTAGAGCAACGCCTCCTGGCCATGGAGGAGGAGCTTCGAGCCCTAAAGGACCGGTACGTGCGCCTCCTCGCCGACTTTGACAACTACCGCAAGCGCATGGAGGAGGAGCTTAGGGTTAGGGAACGGGAAGGAATCCTCAGGGCGGTCAGGGCCCTTCTCCCCGTCCTGGACGACCTGGAGCGGGCCTTGGAGTTCGCCGAGGCCAACCCGGAGAGCATCCTCAAAGGGGTTAAGGCGGTGCGGGAAGGCTTCTTCCGCATCCTGGCAGGGCTTGGGATCGAGGAGGTGCCGGGGGAGGGGGAGGCCTTTGACCCCCGCTACCACGAGGCCATCGGCCTCCTCCCCGGGGAGCCCGGCAAGGTGGCCCGGGTCTTCCAAAGGGGCTTCCGACTGGGCGAGGCCCTGGTGCGCCCGGCCCGGGTGGCGGTGGGCGAGGAGAAAAGCCCCGAAGAAGAGGGCGTGGAGTAGGCCATGAAGGACTACTACGCCATCCTGGGGGTACCGAGAAACGCCACGCAGGAGGAGATCAAGCGGGCCTACAAACGTCTGGCCCGCCAGTACCATCCTGACGTGAACAAAAGCCCGGAAGCGGAAGAGCGCTTCAAGGAGATCAACGAGGCCTACGCCGTCCTCTCCGACCCGGAAAAGCGCAAGGTCTACGACACCTACGGCACCGCCACCCCTCCCCCGCCCCCACCCCCTGGGGGGTACGACTTCTCCGGGTTTGACGTGGAGGACTTCTCCGATTTCTTCCAGGAACTCTTTGGCGGGGGGCTCTTTGGGGGCATGGGGCGGAGGAGGCCAAGGAAAGGCCGCGACCTCAGGGCCGAGCTTCCCCTTACCCTCGAGGAAGCCTTCCGGGGAGGCGAAAAGGTGGTGGAGGTGGGGGGAAGGCGGGTTTCCGTGAGGATTCCCCCAGGGGTGCAGGAAGGAAGCCTCATCCGCCTGGCGGGCCTGGGAGGGCCTGGGGAACCCCCAGGGGACCTGCTCCTTTCCGTGCGCCTTCTGCCCCATCCGGTCTTCCGCCTCGAGGGCCAGGACCTCTACGCCATTTTGGACGTCCCCGCCCCCATCGCCGTGGTGGGCGGCAAGGTGCGGGCCCCCACCCTGGAAGGCCCCGTGGAGGTCACCATCCCCCCCAAAACCCAGGCAGGGAGAAAGCTCCGGCTTAAGGGGAAAGGCTTTCCCGGGCCCCATGGCCGCGGGGACCTCTACCTGGAGGTACGGGTGGTGATCCCCGAGCACCTGACGCCTGAGGAGGAGGAGCTTTGGCGGAAGCTCAAGGAGGTGCGTTATGCTCGCGCGTAGCCCCTATCTATCCCTGGAAGCCCTGGCGGACTACGGCCTCTCCCTGGGGGCGGTGCGGGCCTACGTGGAGATCGGCTTCGTGGAGCCCCTGGAGGTGGGGGGTGCCTGGTACTTTCGGGAGGAAGACCTTCTGCGCATGGCCAAGGCGGAACGCATCCGCCGCGATCTGGGGGCCAACCTGGTGGGGGCAGCTCTGGTGGTGGAGATCCTGGAGCGCCGCTAAGCCCTGCTAGGGGTTTTGGCTTTCCCAAAAAGCTCCCCAAGCCAGTAAGGCCGAAGACCGGGACATTCCTCCCATCCTCCTTCCCTTATAATCAGGACAAAGAGCGTTGCCACCGCTCTCGTTCAGCGAACCTCTCCTGGGTGCGAGGTTGGGGTTGGTTATTTAGTATGCGCAGCTCACTTGACATGACTTCTATCAAGTGATATGATTTAGGCAGTGGGAGGAAAGGGGGCATGAACCTGGAACGTTGGACCCAAGCCGCCCGCGAGGCCCTGGCCCAGGCCCAGGTCCTGGCCCGGGAGATGAAGCACCAGGCCATCGACCTGCCCCATCTATGGGCGGTGCTCCTGAAAGACCCCACGGGCCTGGCCTGGCGGCTTCTGGAGAGGGCAGGGGGTAACCCCAAGGCCCTCAGGGAAAGCGCCGAGCGGGAATTGGCGCGAATGCCCAAGGTGGAAGGGGCCGAGGTGGGCCACTACCTTTCCCAAAGGCTCGCCCGAGCCCTGGACCGGGCCGAGGCCCTCATGGGGGAGCTTAAGGACCGGTTTGTGGCCTTGGACACCTTGGTCCTGTCCTTGGCGGAGGCCTCGAGGGCCGAGCCCTCCTTCCAGGTAGGTATTCCCGAAGGAGGCCCTCTAAGGAAGGCTCTACAGGAACTGAGGGGGGGTAAAACCGTGCAGACGGAACACGCGGAAAGCACCTACAACGCCCTGGAGCAGTACGGCATCGACCTCACCAAGCTGGCCGCCGAGGGCAAGCTGGACCCGGTGATCGGCCGGGACGAGGAGATAAGGCGCACCATCCAGATCCTCCTCCGGCGCACCAAGAACAACCCCGTCCTCATCGGCGAACCCGGGGTAGGCAAGACCGCCATCGTGGAGGGGCTGGCCCAGCGCATCGTCAAGGGGGATGTGCCGGAAGGCCTCAAGGGCAAGCGCATCATCTCCCTGCAGATGGGCTCCCTCCTGGCCGGGGCCAAGTACCGGGGTGAGTTTGAGGAGCGCCTGAAGGCGGTGATCCAGGAGGTGGTGCAAAGCCAGGGGGAAATCATCCTCTTCATCGACGAGCTCCACACCGTGGTGGGGGCGGGCAAGGCCGAGGGGGCCGTGGACGCCGGCAACATGCTGAAGCCCGCCCTGGCCCGGGGGGAGCTTCGGCTTATTGGCGCCACCACCCTGGACGAGTACCGGGAGATCGAGAAGGACCCCGCCCTGGAAAGGCGCTTCCAGCCCGTCTTCGTGGACGAGCCCAGCGTGGAGGAGACCATCTCCATCCTCCGGGGCATCAAGGAGAAGTACGAGGTGCACCACGGGGTCAGGATCTCCGATCCCGCCTTGGTGGCGGCGGCGGTCCTCTCCCACCGCTACATCACGGAAAGGCGCCTTCCCGACAAGGCTATAGACCTCATCGACGAGGCGGCAGCCCGCCTGCGCATGGCCTTGGAAAGCGCCCCTGAGGAGATCGACACCTTGGAGCGGAAGAAGCTCCAGCTGGAGATCGAACGGGAGGCCCTAAAGAAGGAGAAGGACCCGGACTCCCAGGAAAGGCTCAAGGCCATCGAGGAGGAGATCGCCCACCTCAACCAGGAGATCGAGAAGCTCAAGGCCGAGTGGGAGGCGGAGCGGGAGGTCTTGAAGAAGCTGCGGGAGACCCAGCAACGCCTGGATGAGGTCCGGCGGCAGATCGAGCTGGCGGAGCGCCAGTACGACCTGAACCGGGCCGCCGAGCTCCGCTACGGGGAGCTTCCCCGCCTCGAGACCGAAGTGGAGGCCCTCTCCGAGAAGCTCAAAAACGCCCGCTTCGTGCGCCTGGAGGTGACCGAGGAGGACATCGCCGAGATCGTCTCCCGCTGGACGGGCATCCCGGTTTCCAAGCTCCTGGAAGGGGAAAGGGAGAAGCTCTTAAGGCTTGAGGACGAGCTCCACAAGCGGGTGGTGGGGCAGGAGGAGGCCATCCGGGCCGTGGCCGACGCCATAAGGCGGGCCCGGGCCGGCCTCAAGGACCCGAACCGGCCCATCGGAAGCTTCCTCTTCCTCGGGCCCACGGGGGTGGGGAAGACGGAGCTCGCCAAGACCCTGGCCGCCACCCTCTTTGACACCGAGGAGGCCATGATCCGCATTGACATGACGGAGTACATGGAGAAGCACGCCGTCTCCCGCCTCATCGGGGCCCCACCCGGCTACGTGGGCTACGAGGAAGGTGGGCAGCTCACCGAGGCGGTGAGGCGCCGCCCCTACACGGTTATCCTCTTCGATGAGATCGAGAAGGCCCACCCCGATGTCTTCAACATCCTCCTGCAGATCCTGGACGACGGCCGCCTCACCGACTCCCACGGGCGCACCGTGGACTTCCGCAACACGGTGATCATCCTCACCTCCAACCTGGGAAGCCCCTTGATCCTCGAGGGTATCCAGAAGGGCCTGCCCTACGAGCGCATCCGGGAGGAGGTCTTCGCTGTGCTGCAAAAGCACTTCCGCCCCGAGTTCCTGAACCGCCTGGACGAGATCGTGGTCTTTAGGCCCCTCACCCGGGAGCAGCTGCGGGAGATCGTGGAGATCCAGCTCCAAAGCCTCAGGGCCCGCTTGGCGGAAAAGCGCATCACCCTCACCCTTACCGAGGCCGCCAAGGACTACCTGGCCGAGCGGGGCTACGACCCCGTCTTCGGCGCCAGGCCCCTGAAGCGGGTAATCGCCCGGGAGCTGGAAACCCCCCTGGCGGTGAAGATCCTGGCCGGAGAGATCAAGGAGGGGGATGCCGTGGTGGTGGACGCTGGCCCCATGGGCCTGACCTTCCGCACGCCCCAGCGGGTAGAGGCTTGAGAAAGGAGGCGGTATGAGGGTGGTGGAGGTCCTGCAAAAGGCCTACCGGGATGAGCTCTTGGATGCCCTGCGGGCGGAGCGGGCGGCGGAAAGGGTACCCTACCCCCACCTCCGGGCCCTCCTGCAGGAGGTGGCCCATAGGGAACGGACCCATGCCGAGGCCATCGCCGAAGCCCTCCGCCGCCTGGGCGCCTCCCTCCCCCCTACGCCCAAGGTGGAGGAAGAGGAAAGCTGGGAGGCGCTCCTCCGCCTTCTTTCCGAGGAAGGCTTTGACCGGGCCTACTACCTGGAAAGCACCTTTCCCGAGCCGGACCTCGAGGCCCTCTTCACCCGGCTGGGCCAGGAGGAAAGGCTCAATCAAGAAGCCGTGCGCAAAGCCGTGGCCCTTTTAGGAGGTGGCCTATGATCGGGAAGGAAGAAATCCGGCGCATCAAGGAAACCCTGGCCATCGCAGAGGGGCCGATTCTCTCCCTTTACCTGGACATCAACCCCGCCAAGCCGGAAAACGCCAACCGGGCCTATGCCCTAAGGGCCAAGGACGCCATGAAGGCCCTGGGGGTGCCCCAGGACCTGCAGGAGAGGGTCCTGGAAGTATTGAAAAACCAGGTTCTAGAGGCCAAGACCGCCGTTTTCTTCGCCAAGGACAAACTCTTTGAAACCCTCCTGCTCCAGGTGGAGCTACCCTTGGTCTCCAGCCTCAAGACCACCTTCTTGGGGGAAAAGGAAAGCCGTTTCCTCACGGACGGGGCCTTAGCCCACTACGGCGACCCCTTCCTCCTCCCCCTCATCTACGCCCTGGACGAGTACGAGCGCTACGGGGTGGTCTACCTGGACCAGGAGCGCTGGCGGGTGTTCGAAATCTTCCTGGGCGAGATCCAGGAAGTGAGGGATGCCTTCCTCGCTCTGGACACCGAGGCCTGGCGCCGGCTTTCCCTGGACGCCCCAGGACGCCGCTTCAACCTGGGAGGCATCTCCCGGGGCGGGGCGGGGCAGGACCTCTTCGCCAAGCGCCTGGCTGCATGGGAAGAGCGTTTTTACAAGACCCTGAGCCACGAACTGGAGAAACTGACTGAGGAACACAGGTTCACCCGCCTCATCCTTATGGGCCCCGAGGAGCACACCAAGCTTTTCCTGGGCTACCTGCCCAAGCGCCTTAAGGAAAAGCTGGTGGCCCTGCTTCCCTCCTTGCCCCACCCCGGGGCCAGCCCCGGCGAGGTGCTCAAACGGCTGGAGCCCGCCTTGGAGGAGATGGAGCGCAAGGGGGAGGTGGAGCTTCTCAAAAAGCTGGAAGAAGCCTACCCCAAAGCGATCTTCGGCCCCGAGGCGCTGGAAAGGGTGCAGGAGGGTCGGGTGGAACTCTGGATCCTTCCCTGGCACCTGGACCAGACCGCCTACGCCTGCGACGGGATCTTCTTCCCCGATGAGGCCAGGGCCTTGGCCCAATGCCAAAACCCTGAACCTAAGCCCCTGGCCGTGGTCCTGCCCGAGCTGGCAGCGGGGTATGCCACCAAGCTGGAGTTCGTGCGGGGTGAAGCGGAGAAAGAACTTCTGGAGCGCGGAGGCATGGCCGCGCTCCTGAGGTGGTGAGAGGAGGTGAGAAGGAATGTTGCGGTTTGATCCTTTCAGGGAGCTGGAGGAGTTGCAGGAGCGCCTGGCACGGGCCTTCGGCACTACCCCTCAGCAGGGGCCCAGGGTGTACGCCCCTCCGGTGGATGTGATGGAGGATGAGGCTGGCCTTCATGTTCTGGTCTACCTTCCCGGGGTGGATCCGGAGAAGGTAGAGGTGATAGCCGAGGAGGGCGTCTTGTCGGTGAAGGCGGAGCGGCCCTTTGAGAAGCGGGAAAACGCCACCTACCACCGCTTGGAGGGCCCCTACGGCTCCTTTGCCCGGAGCTTCAACGTTCCCAGCACCTTTGACCTCTCCCGGGTCCAGGCCCGGTTCCGCCACGGGGTGCTCCACCTCTTGGTGCCCAAGGCCGAGGAAAGCAGGCCCAAGAGAATCCAGGTGCAGGTGGAGTAGGAGGTGAGGTATGCGGCGGACTATACGCTACATCCTGGCCACTTCCAACCCCATGGGCGACCTCGAGGCCCTGGAAAAGCTGGTGAGGCTGGCCCCTGACACGGGAGCAGATACCCTCGCCATCGTGGGCAACCTCATGCCCAAAACAGCGAAGAGCCGCGACTACGCCGCCTTCTTCCGCATCCTTTCCGACGCTCATCTCCCCACCGCCTACATCCCCGGGCCCCAGGATGCCCCCATCTGGGAATACCTCCGGGAGGCCGCCAACATCGAGCTGGTGCGGCCTGAGATGCGCAACGTCCACGAAACCTTCACCTTCTGGAAGGGCCCCTATCTGGTGGCAGGCATAGGCGGGGAGATCGTTGACGACGGGGAGCCCGAGGAAGGAGAGGTCCTACGCTACCCCTCCTGGGTGGCGGAGTACCACCTCAAAGCCCTTTGGGACCTAAAGGACTACCCCAAGATCTTCCTCTTCTACACCAACCCCTACCACAAGGGCCTGGGGGAGGGAGGGTCCCATGAGGTGGCCCATCTGGTCAAGACCCATAACCCCCTCCTGGTGATCACCGCCGGCAGGGGCCAGAAGCACGAGATGCTGGGGGCAAGCTGGGTGGTGGTGCCGGGCGACCTCTCCGAGGGTGAGTACAGCCTCTTGGACCTGAGGGCGAGGAAGCTGGAAACCGGGAACGTGCGCTAAAGCTCCAGGGCCCCGCCCTCAGGCGGGGCCCTATGCCCTTAAAAGGAGGTCAAGATGCTGGAGAAGCTTTGGCCCTTCGGCCGGAACCGGGTGCGCAAGGCCCTTGAGGAAGCGCTAGAGCGGGTCTTTAAGGAGGAAGGGGAAACCCTAGAACCCCTTTCGGAACTCTCCGAGCACGAGGACCACTACCTCTTGCGGGTAGAGGTTCCGGGCCTGGGCCCCGAGAACCTGGAGGTGCGCCTCGAGGGGGACCAGCTGGTGGTGGAAGGGGAGAAAAAGGAGGAAAAGCGCACCAAGCACCTCTCGGAGATCCTCTATGGGCGCATCTACCGTTCCTACCTCCTCCCCAAGGACGCCAAGAAGGAAGGTATTGAAGCCAAGCTCCACAAGGGCGTGCTGGAGGTGAGGATCCCCCGGGAGAAGCGCCCGCCCGAGCCCCCTGTGAGGATCCCCGTGCAGGAAGGGTAAAAACCCCACCAACCCTTGGCCTTCCGCCTTGGGTTGGTGGGTTTCTTATCAGGAGCGTTGACAATGCTATTGTCAAGTCTTACCCTGGTGTGGGGAGGTGAGCGGGTATGCTGATGAAAATAGCCGAGTTTGAGAAACTCTTCCGCCTGGCTGCAGGCGTGAACATGGACAAAAACGACCTTAAACGCCTTTCCGATTTCCTCAGGAACAAGATCTATGACCTCTTGGTGGTGGCGGAGCGCCAGGCCAAGTACAACGGACGGGACATCATCCTTGAACCCGACCTGCCCCTCACCAAGGGGCTTCAAGAAACCCTAAAGGAGTTCCGGGCCATGGAAACCACCCTGGAGCTCAGGCCCGTGCTGGACGCCTTAGCCTCCTTGCCTCCTTTGGACCTGGAGATCTCCGAGGAGGTGCGCAACCTGCTTCCCGAGATCGCCGGGGCCCTGGTGGTGGCCTATGCCCGGGTTCTCAAAGAGCTAGACCCCGGGCTTAAAAACCCTCAGGCCGAGCACCATGAGCGGGCTGAGCGGGTCTTTAACCTCCTTCTCTGAGATGAGCCAGAACCTGCTCCTCTCCCTGTACCGCCGGGCTACCCGCCTGGTCTTCAACCTGGTGGTGGTGGCCCTTCTCATCGGTCTTTTCGTGGGGGTGGGGCGCACCTTCATGGAGCTGGGCCTCACCCTGAGCGAGCCCACGGTGCGCCTGGGCCTTAAGGACCTCGTCACCAACGTCCTGAGCCTGGTCATCGTCCTGGAGTTGGTGCGGGTCTTCGTGGAGTACTTTGAATTCGAAAGGGTGCGCCTCGAGGTCCTCCTGGAGATCGGCGTGGCCCTGGCCCTGCGGGAACTTCTTCTCCTCCTTTTCGCCGAAAAGCTCTCTGGGGTGGACCTCTTCTTCTGGACCCTAGGCATCTTGGCCCTGGTGGCCGGGCGTACCCTGGCCGTCCAGTTTTCCCCCAGGAGGCGACCATGAGGGTGGAGGAAGCGGTTCTTCCCGGCGTAGGGCGGAAGTACACCATCACGGTGCAAAGCGGCGACCGGATCGTCATCGTGGTCCACCACTCGGGGAAGCGGGAAGTCCAGTACTTTGAGGCGGGAGAGGAAGACGAGCCCACCATGGCCCTGGACCTCACCGACGAGGAGGCCCGGGAGCTTGGGGCCATCCTGGCTGGGGTGCTCTTCCACCCCGAGGCGGTGGGGGACACCCAAAGCAAGCTTGGACAGAAGGTCATCGAGTGGATCAAGGTCCTGCCCGGCTCCAAGCTGGTAGGCAAGCGGGTGGGGGAGCTTGCCCTGCCTCCTGGGGCCCACCTCCTGGCCGTGGACCGCCCGGGGGCTCCCCTGATCCCTCATCCCAGCCCCGACACCCTCCTGGAGATAGGGGACACCCTGGTGGTGGCGGGAAGCCGTGAGGCCGTGGAAACCCTGAAGAGGACCCTCTGATGCACCCTTCCGTGGAGGCTTTTACCCTGGCCGCAGGGCTTCTGGCCCTGGGAGCCCTTATTGTCCACAAGGCGGGGCTTCCTCCCCTGCCCGTGTACCTTCTCACGGGGCTATGGATGGGCGAAAGGCTCCCCGTGGAGGAGCTGGAACCCTTACCTTCCTTGGGGCTTCTTCTCCTCCTTTTCTCCGTGGGGCTGGAGTTCGGCCCCGACCGGCTTAAGGGGCTATCGAGCAAGGCCATCCGGGCAGGCCTGTACGACACCCTGGCCCTGCCCCTGGGTTTTATCCTGGGACTCCTGGCTGGGTTGGACCTCCGGGGGGCTGCCCTTCTGGCCGGAGCCATCTACATCAGCTCCAGCGCGGTGATCGTCAAACTCATCATCGACCTGCGCCGGGCAGCCAACCCCGAAAGCGAGGTGGTCCTGGGGGTCTTGGTCCTCGAGGACCTGGTGGTGGCCATCCTCCTGGCCCTCCTGGGCGGGCACGGCCCCGTGGGCTTCCTTGGAGGGATGGCCTTGGCCCTGGCCTACCTGCTCTTTGCCCGCTTTATCGGTCCCAAGCTGGTTTCCCGGGTGGGAGGGTTATCCCACGAGCTCATCCTCCTCCTCGGAGCCACCTTCACCACTGGAACCGCCCTGCTCTTCCACGCCATCGGGGCCTCGGAAGGCGTGGGTGCGTTTCTCGCCGGGGTCATCGCTGCCGCTTTGGGCCTTCGGGAAAGGCTAGAGCACCTCTTCGGCCCCGTGCGGGATCTGGGCGTGGCCCTCTTCTTCCTGGTGGTGGGGGCAAAGGCCCTCAGCCTCTTCCAGGGCTTGACGCCTGCGGTTTTAGTCCTGGCCTTTACCGGGCTTCTTCTGAAGCTACCCTTAAACCATGCGGGGGGCGCCCGGGTGGGGCTTTCCCGCAAACGCCGGCTCTATAGCGCCTTGTACCTGGTACCCCGGGGGGAGTTTAACCTGGTCCTGGGAAGTCTGGCCCTGGAACAGGGATATCCCCTGGTGGCCCAGGTGGCGGTGCTCTTGGTGCTTCTTTCCATCCCCTTGGGAGCCCTCCTCATCCGGTTTGCCCCTGAACTTGGCAGCCTCCTCCTGCGAGAAGCTCCAAGGCCCCGCCGCCCTGCCCGCTCCTCCTAAGAGACTATATACTCTTCCCATGGAAATCTTCTTCCAGCTCTTTTGGCTCTTCTTCATCCTTTCCGTCCTCACCCCCTACCTGCAACAGCAGATGCTCATGGGGGCCAGGGCCAGGAAGATCGCCGAGCTAGAGCGGAAGCGGAAAAGCCGGGTCATCACCCTCATCCACCGCCAGGAGGCTGTAAGCTTTCTGGGAATACCCATAAGCCGTTTCATCACCATCGACGACTCAGAGCAGGTCCTAAGGGCCATCCGCCTGACGGACAAGAATGTGCCCATAGACCTCATCCTCCACACCCCAGGAGGCCTGGTCCTGGCGGCAGAGCAGATCGCCGAGGCCCTACTGCGCCACCCCGCCAAGGTCACGGTTTTCGTGCCCCATTACGCCATGTCCGGGGGTACCCTCATCGCCTTGGCCGCCGACGAGATCGTCATGGATGAAAACGCCGTCTTGGGCCCCGTGGACCCCCAGCTTGGCCAGTATCCGGCAGCCAGCATTCTCAAGGTGCTGGAAAAGAAGCCCATCCAGGAGATCGACGACCAGACCTTGATCCTGGCGGATGTGGCGGAAAAGGCCCTGAGGCAAGTGAAGGCCACGGTGAAAAATCTGCTTCTCAAACGCATGCCCGAGGAAAAGGCAGAGGAGGTGGCCACCCTCCTCTCCCAAGGCACTTGGACCCACGACTACCCCATCGACGTGGCCCAGGCCCGAGAGATGGGTCTTCCCGTGAGCACGGAGATGCCCCTCGAGGTCTACGAGCTCATGGACCTCTACCCTCAGGCCCAGGGGGGTAAGCCCAGCGTGCAGTACGTGCCCGTCCCCTATCGTCACCAGCAGCCCGGGAGGCCTTAGGGTGTTTCCCCTCTACGACATCAACCACGCCCGCCGGCCCGCTTTCGTGGTCAAGGGCCTGGTGTTCTTTAACGCCCTGGCCTTTCTCTGGCAACTTTCCGTGGGCCTGGAGTGGTCGGCCCAAGCCTACGGTTTTGTTCCCGCCCTCTTTTTCCAGGATCCTGCCGGGGAGGGGTATCGCCTTCTCACCAGCATGTTCCTCCACGGGAGCTTTTTTCATATTCTTTCCAATATGTGGTTCCTCTGGGTCTTCGGGGACAACGTGGAGGACCGTATGGGCCACGGGCGCTTCCTCCTCTTCTACCTCCTGGGGGGGATGGCCGCCGCCTTGGCCCAGGGGCTTTTCTCCCTCACCTCCACCATCCCCATGATCGGGGCCAGCGGGGCGGTCTCGGCGGTGCTGGGGGCGTATTACGCCCTCTTCCCCAGGGCCTATGTGGTCTCGGTAATCCTCTTCATCTTTCCCCTCTTCGTAACCCTCCCTGCGGGCTTCTACATCGGATACTGGGCCTTCCTCCAGCTCCTGCAGGGGCTTTTGGGCCTACCCGGGGTGGCCTGGTGGGCCCACCTGGGGGGGTTCCTTTTCGGCACCCTCACGGCCCGGCGCTTTGCCCCCAGGTGGCGGCGCTGGTAAACTTTAGCCCATGAAGGTAGCCGAACTCATGACCCCAAACCCCGACACCATCGGACCAGAGGCCACCCTCGAGGAAGCCGCCCGGCGTATCCTGGAAAAGCGCTACGGTAGCCTGCCCGTGGTGGACCGAGAGGGATACTTGCTGGGGCTACTCCAGGTGGAGGAGCTCCTCCCCCACCCCGAAAACATCCCCTTCTCCGATGTGGAGGCCCTGCAGCTTTTCGGGGAGTGGGTAAATGGGGAGTTTTTGGAGGATATCTACCGGCGCTACCAGAAAACGCCAGTAAAAGCGGTTATGCGCACGGATATCCCCCGCCTGCATCCCGAGGATCCGGTGGGAAAGGCTTTGGAAACCCTCCTCACCAGCGAGGTACGCCACCTGCCGGTGGTGGATCAAAGCAATAGGGTGGTGGGCATCCTCACCCGGAGCGACTTCCTCAAGCTCATCCTAAGGAGGCGGTGATGCACGGAGCTGGGCACATCCTCGAGGTCTTCTACCTCATCCTGGCCGCCCAGGTCATGGCCTTCCTCTTCAAGCGCCTGAACCAACCCGTGGTTATCGGGGAGGTGCTGGCCGGCATCCTGGTGGGCCCTGCCCTCCTAGGTTGGGTGCACGAGGGAGAGATCCTGGAGTTCATCGCCGAGCTCGGGGCCATCTTCCTCCTCTTCATGGTGGGCTTGGAAACCCGGCTCAGGGATATCCTGGCCGTGGGCAAGGAAGCCTTCTTGGTGGCGGTTTTGGGGGTGGCCTTCCCCTTTCTTGGAGGCTACCTTTTTGGCCTGCAAATTGGCTTCGCCACCCTGCCCTCCCTGTTCCTGGGCACCGCCCTGGTGGCCACCAGCGTGGGGATCACCGCCAGGGTGTTGCAGGAACTCGGGGTGCTTTCCCGCCCCTACGCCCGCATTATCCTGGGAGCTGCGGTCATCGACGACGTGCTGGGTCTCATCGTCCTGGCGGTGGTGAACGGGGTAGCCAAAACAGGGCAGGTGGAAACAGGGGCTATCCTGCAGCTCATCCTCCTTTCCGTGGCCTTCGTGGGCCTGGCGGTGGCCCTTTCGCCCCTTTTCGCCCGCTTGCCCTTAGAAAAACTCCCTGTGGGTAGCCCTGTGGGCTTCGCCCTGGCCCTGGGCATCGGGATGGCTGCCCTGGCGGCCTCCATCGGCCTTGCCCCTATCGTGGGTGCATTCCTCGGAGGGATGCTCCTTTCAGAGGTGCGGGAGAAGTACCGGCTGGAAGAACCCGTGTTCGCCATAGAAAGCTTCCTGGCTCCCCTCTTCTTCGCCATGGTGGGGGTGCGGCTGGAACTCGCCGCCCTCATCTCCCCTGCCACCTTGGTGGCGGGGACCGTGGTCACGGTGATCGCCATCCTGGGCAAGGTCCTGGGGGGGTTCCTGGGCTCCTTGACCCAAGGGGTACGTTCTGCCCTCACCGTGGGAGTGGGCATGGCCCCTCGAGGGGAGGTGGGGTTGATCGTGGCTGCCTTGGGACTTGCGGCGGGAGCCGTCAACGAGGAGGAGTACGCCATCGTCCTCTTCATGGTGGTCTTCACCACCCTCTTCGCCCCCTTCGCCCTCAAGCCCCTTATCGCCTGGACGGAAAAGGGGCTTCGCCAGGCTAAGGAATAGCCCGGTAGGCCGCGTAGGCGGAAAGCACCTGGGCTAGGTACTCCCGGGGCTCATCCCGCTCCTGGAAGCGAAGGAAGGCGTAAAGACCGCCTTCCCGGGCGATGCCCCTCAGGGTGTAGCCAACGCCTCCGTTATAGGCGGTTACGGCGCAGGCCACCTGTTCCAGGCCCCTATAGGCGGCGCACCTATCCATAAGCCAGCGCAGGTAGCGGGCGGCGTAGCGGATGCTGGCCTCGGGGTCAAAGGGATCGGCAGGAGGCTCTCCCAGCATCCGGGCCACATCCTCCCAGGTGCTCCTAAGAAACTGGCCCAGGCCCAAGGCTCCCGTGGGGCTTACCGCCAGAGGGTCAAAGCGGCTTTCCACGTGGAGGAGGGCATAAAGCAGATTGGGGTCTAAGCCTTCCTTCCCGGCATAGGCCTCCACCCATTCCCGGTAGGGGCGGGGGTAGGCCAAGAGGGTGGGCCAGGCTGCCCGGATCCCCTCCCGGTAAGCCCCAAGGCGGTACAGCAAGGGCACCAAGGCAGGCCAGTCCCCAGGCCTTTGCCAAAGGGCGTAGCGCACCACCCCCCGGGCCCAGGCCTCCTTGCCGAAAGCCACCAGGGCCTCCACCAAGGAAGCCTCTGGAGGCGGCGAGGAAGAAGGTGCCGGGGGTGGAGGCAGGGGCTCCTTCCCCAGGAGAAGGCCTAGCCCCCCTTGCACCAGGTCCAAGGCTTCCCTCCGGGATTCGGCTAAGCCCAGCTCCCCCGCCAGGATGTAGGCCCGAAGGGCAGCGTCGTCCGCATATGGGCTCGTGCCCCGGGCCAGGTCCAGATAAAGGGCCAGGGCCTCCTTCTTCAACCCCTGCCGTTCCAGAAGACCCGTGGCCCGCCAAATCCCCTGGGGGATGCTCTGCCGGTAGGCCTCCACCGCCTCGAGGACCCTTCCCATCTCCTCCAGGATCCGCCCCTGGGCGTAGCGGCTTTCCGGATGGGGGTAGCGGGCCAAGGCCTCCAGGGCCTCCTCGAGGTGTTCCCCTGACGGGGAAGCAGCCCTTCGCCCAAGCCGCCAAAGGGCGTAACCCAGGCCCAGGTACCCCCTGGGGTCCCGCCTGGCCCACTCCCGGTAAAAGGGCAAAGCCTCCCCATAGCGCCCTAGCCGGAAAAACGCCTGGGCGCGGAGATCGGGACGCACCCCCAGGGGAAGAACCCGCAAAAGAGCCTCGTAGGCCCGCCCCTGGAAGAGGGCTTCCCAAAGCCTCTCCCCTTCCCCCAGGGAAAGGAGGGCGGCCACCGCTTCCTCCTCGGGCAAAAGCTTTTGCCAAGCGGAAAAGGCCCGGGGGTCCTGGGCTTTCTGAAGGAGGAAAGCGGCCTTGCGCCAGGCGGCTTTCGCTTCCCAGCCCGGCTCAAAGGCCCGCACCTCCTCCAAGAAGAGGGCGTAGCGCCAGGCGTACTCCGCCCGCTCCGCCAAGGGCACCTCCTCCCGGTCCACAAGCAGCCAGCCCGAAAGCATCCGGGCATACCCTTCCCCTCCCAAGGCCACCTGGCGCACCTCCTCTGTCACGCCCCTTTCCAGGCTGGCAAAGGGCTCAGGTAAAGCCTGGCTCCGGCAAGAGGTAAGGGCAATCCAGGAAAGGACGAGAAGCCACCGCACATCCCCACCCTAAGGGAAAAAGGTGAGAAACCCGAAGGTGACCCCACGGCCGAGGCCTTGAGAAGGCATGGCTTCCCTCGGCAATAGCCCCCTGGCAAAACCCGGGGGAGTGGGCGTAGCCTGGTAAGGCCTATGGGTATGGAAGGCCGTATTCCCCCCCACAACCTCGAAGCGGAACAGAGCGTCCTGGGGGCCATTCTCCTGGATTCGGACGTGCTGGACGAGCTGGAAAGCCTCCTCCCCTCTCCTGAAGCCTTTTACGCGGAAGCCCACCGCAAGATCTACGCCGCCATGCAGGCCCTTAGGTCCCAGGGGAAGCCCGTGGACCTGGTGACCCTGGCGGAGGAGCTATCCCGCCGGGGGGAGCTGGAAGCCCTGGGAGGGGTCAGCTACCTGGTCCAGCTTTCCGAAGCTACCCCCACCGCCGCCTACGCGGAGCACTACGCCCGCATCGTGGCAGAGAAATGGACCCTAAGAAAGCTCATTCAGGCGGCAGGCGAGGCCATGCGCCTGGCCTACGAGGAGGCGGGAAGCCTGGACGAGATCCTGGACACCGCGGGCAAGAAGATCCTCGAGGTGGCCCTCACCCAGACGGAGACCGAGGCCCGCTCCATACGGGAGCTGGTCCACGAGACCTTTGAGCACATCGAGGCCCTCTTCCAGAACAAGGGGGAGGTTTCCGGAGTACGCACCGGCTTCAAGGAACTGGACCAGCTCATCGGTACCCTGGCCCCGGGCTCCTTAAACATCATCGCTGCCCGTCCTGCCATGGGGAAGACCGCCTTTGCCCTCACCATTGCCCAGCACGCCGCCTTAAAGGAGGGCATTGGGGTGGGCATCTACTCCCTGGAAATGCCCGCCTCCCAGCTCACCCTACGCCTCATGTGCTCGGAAGCCCGCATCGACATGAACCGGGTGCGCCTGGGCCAACTCACGGACCGCGACTTCTCCCGCCTGGTGGACGTGGCGGGAAGGCTTTCCGAGGCCCCCATCTACATCGACGATACCCCAGACCTCACCCTGATGGAGCTCAGGGCCCGGGCCAGGCGGCTTAGAAGCCAGCACAACGTAGGCCTTCTCATCATCGATTACCTCCAGCTCATGTCCGGCCCTGGGGCCGGCAGGCAGGGGGAAAACCGGCAACAGGAGATCGCCGCCATCTCCCGCGGGCTTAAGGCCTTGGCCCGGGAGCTCAACGTGCCCGTGATCGCCTTAAGCCAGCTTTCCCGGGCGGTGGAAGCCAGGCCCAACAAGCGCCCCATGCTTTCGGACTTAAGGGAATCGGGCAGCATCGAGCAGGACGCCGACCTCGTGATGTTCATCTACCGGGACGAGTACTATAACCCCCATTCCGAGAAGGCGGGGATCGCCGAGATCATCGTGGGCAAACAGCGGAACGGCCCAACAGGCACGGTGGAACTCCAGTTCCACGCCGCCCACGTGCGCTTCAACGACCTGGCCCGGGAGCCCTAGGAGTGGCCCGCCTGCAGAAGGGCAGCCGCCCCTTGGGCCAAGGCCTCCTTCAGGTCCCGGTGGCCCAGGGAGAGGCCCAAGGCAAGGGCCTCGAGGTAGCTTTCCTCAATAAGGGCAATCTCTATAGCAATGATCTTCTCAAAAGCCTCCACCGCACTGTAAACCTCTGGGCCACGGAGGGCGGTGCGCAGGTGCTCGAGGGAGAGTTCTTGCACGATGCCCATGGCAGGGATCATGGCCCGGGGGCCGATGCCCAGCCTGGCGTGCACCAATCCAATGCGCCTGCGCCCTTCCGCATAGGCCCGGTCGTAGGTGCCTCCGAAAAGCTCGGCATACCAGCGGGCAAAGGTGCCATAAAGCCGCTCCACCCTTCCGGGCACGGCATAGAGGATCTCCGCCAACTCCTTATCCCGCCCCAGGTAGTCGTAAAAAGCCAGGGCTACCTCGGGAGCCAAAGGGACCATGGTGGTTCCAAGCTCCCTTAGCAAATCCGCATGGGCCTCGGTAAATCCGGTGCGGCGCTTAAGGAGGTCCAAAAGGTCCCCGGGGTCCACGGGACAAATGTACCTCCCCGGGCCGCCCTTCGTCTAGGGCAAAGGCTTCTACCCCCTGGACCTCGAGGCCATGGGAAAGGCCAGGGGTCCTTCAACAAACCGCCCTGCGAGCCCCGAGCCCACCTCTCAGCCCTACTCCGTGCTCACCCCCTGCTCCACCTGCTGGCTCACGGGCTCCACCATGCGGAAGTGCTGGGCGGGATCCTCCAAAAGCTTCTCCAGGCGGGCCGCCTTCTCCTCCCGCTTGGCCTCCTTGAGGACCCGGATGTAGGCGGAAAGGAGCTCCCGCACATCCTCTATCCCCCTCAAGTCCAAGGGCTTCACCGCCACCTTCGCCCCCTTGGCTAGGCGACGCTTTATGGCCTCTTCCGTAAGGCCCATCTCCGGCCAGTGGCGGAGGTAGACCCGCCCCCCAGTCATGCCCGAGCAGATCCAAGGCCCGGGATCCCCCAAGACCAAGGCCCGCCCCCGGGTCATGTACTCAAAGGCGAACCCCTTGGCCTGGGCCCGGGCAGCCAGATTGCCAAGCTCATCCCTCAGGGGCCTTTCCGGCTCCCCACCCAGGATGACATCCGCCCCGGAAAGCCGGATGCAGAAGCGACTATCCGCCACCCCCTCCACGATGAGGAGGCCCCCAATGGCCCCGTAGGCAAAGCTCTTGCCCACGGAGCCATCCACATAGGCCCCGTAGGGATTGCGGCCCTTGAGGATGGCCACCGTGCCCCCAAAGGCGCTCTTGGCCACCCCGTCCTGGGCACCTCCTTCCACCACCACCTTCATGCCCTCGAGGTTAAAGGCCGCCAGGCCATTCCCAGCCACGCTTCCCGCGTCAAACCGGAGCTCCACCTCGGCGTCAAAGCCCTTGCCATAAAGGCGCCTTCTCGCGATCTCCCCCGCCAGGTGGGCCCCCAGGGCGCGGTCGGTGGAGTTCACCGGCCCCTCCTGGAAGACCAGCTTGCGGCTTCCTTCCCCATAAGCCCCCATCACCACCTCGGTGATGGTGCGGGTGAGCTGGTTCAAGGGTTTCCTGAGCACATGGGCCGAGGTGTCCTTAAGCCACTCGGGCTCCTCCACGGGCAGGAAGAAGTAGGAAAGATCGAGCTCCTCCAGGTGGTCCCGCTGGTAGAGGAGGTCCACCCGTCCCCTGAGTTCCCTAAGGGAGCGGGCCCCCAAGGCAGCTACCAGCTCGCGCAGGGCCTCCCCCTTGGCCTCAAAGAAACGGGTGAGCTGCTCCACCGCCCGGTCCAGGTCCTGGGGCACGAAGCGCTTTAGCCCATGGGCCAAAGCCTCCTCCACCGTCTCGATCTGGGTGGTGATGCCCACATGGCAGGTATCCAGCTGGCATCCCCGGCAGATGGTGCAGCCGATGGCCACCATGGCCATGGTGGCCATGCCCACCCGGTCCGCTCCCAAAAGGACCATGCGGAGCACATCGTAGGCGGTCTTAAGGCCGCCATCCGCCCAGATCTCCACCCGGTCGCGAAGCCCGGCCCGCACCAAAGCCCGGTGGGCCCGCCGCACGCCGATCTCCACGGGAAGCCCCGCATACTTGAGGGCATGGAGCCTGGCCGCCCCCGTCCCCCCCTCAAACCCCGAGAGGGTGATGACATCCGCCCCCGCCTTGGCGATCCCCACGGCGATGGTGCCGATCCCGGGAATCACCGGCACCTTTACGGAAACCAGGGCCTTGGGGTTCACCGTCTTCAGCTCTTCGATGAGCTGGGCCAGGTCCTCGATGGAGTAGAGGTCGTGGTTGTTGGAGGGGCTGATGAGATCCACCCCGGGCACGGCGTTGCGGGCGGCGGCCACCTTGGGGGAAACCTTCTTCCCCGGCAGGTGCCCCCCCTCCCCCGGCTTGGCCCCCTGGCCGATCTTGATCTCGATGACGCTGGCGGAGTTCAGCATGTAGGCGTGGACGCCAAACCGGCCCGAGGCCACCTGCTGGCCGCGCCAGTGGGTGTACTTGCCCAGCATGTCGGGGATCTCCCCACCCTCCCCGTTGATGCAGAGCATGTTGAGGCGCTTGGCCGCCTCCGCATAGGCGCGGAAGGAGGCCTCCCCTTGGGAACCGAAGCTCATGGCGCTGATCACGAAGGGCAGGGAATGGCCTCCCACGGAGAGGTCCACCTCCTCGGGAGAGACCTCGCTCCTCTCGGGGAAGCGCACCTCTAGAAGCTGCCTGGCCGCCACCGGGCTTTCCCGTTCCAGGGAGCGGACCTTTTCCTGGAAGTGGCTATAAGGGGCCTGGCCGCTTGCCACCTCCTGGGCCGCCTTGTAGATCCTGGGATTGAAGCGGAAGTCCTTGGCGGGCATGACCTTCTCTGCCCGGAAGAAGCCCTCCCGCTCCAAAAGGGTGCGCTCCAGCTCCAAAAAGCCGTACCCCCCGGTCTCCGAACCCAGGAAGTTCCGGGTGCCGAAGTACTCGGCAAGCTCCGGCTTAAGCCCGATGGCGCTGAAGATCTTCCCGTAGCCCCGAAGCTCGTGGATACCCATGGTGGAGATGACCTTCTCCAGGCCCTTGCGCAGGGCCTCGAGGACGTTGGCCACCCCCTTCCTCCCCTCCAGGGCCCGGGCCTTCTCCTCAAGAAGCCAGGGGGCCACCGCCTCCGCCCCTAGGCCCAGGAGGAAGGCCACGTCGTGAAGGTTCCTCACCCCTCCGGAGTGCACCAGGATGGAGGTGCGCCGCCTCAGGGCGATCCCCTCGGCATCCCGCTTCATGAGGGCCCGGTTCACCGCCGCCACCGCCAGGCCGATATCGATCCAGATCCCACCCTGGAAGGCCTCCCGGTCGGAGAGGATGAGGACCTCGGCCCCTTCCTCCACCGCCTTAACCGCCTCCTCCTCTAGACGCTTAAGCCCAAGAAGAAGCCCCTCCTCCACACTGAACTGGGGCACAAGGGTGGCGGTCTTGAAGCGGGATTTCACCTCAGCCAGGGTCAGGGTGCCGAAGCCTTCCGCCAGGCCCTGGTCCTCCTCCAAGACGATGGGCAAAAGAAGCTCCTCCACCCTTCCCCCACCCCGTCCATCGGGAAGGGGGCGCCGGCCCAGGAGGGTGCGGGTGGAGAAGTGTTCGATCTCCCGCTCCCGGTCGATGGCCGGGTTGGTCACCACCGCCACGGTCTCCTTGAAGAACTCGGAAAGGTTGGGCTTCTCCGGGTTCAAGGCGGCCAGGGGGCCGTCGTAGCCCAAGGAGCCGATGGGTTCGTTGCCGGTCTTGACCAGGGCCTCGAGGTAAGCTCCATCCCAGCGGTCCCAGCCGAAGGCCCTCTCCAAGCCCAACGGGGGCGGGGCCGGCTTCTCCTCCACCTGGGGCTCGCTCCCCCCGGCCACGGGGGGCGGAGCCTGGCGGATGGGCCCCGAAAGGTGGACCCGGTACCCCGCCACCGGGGTGCGGGCGGCGATCCGCTCCAGCACGAGGCGCTGGTGGCGGTCAAAGGGAAGGACCCGGGGGCCCTCCGGGGTCAGGCGCAGGTAAACCTTTTCCCCGGGAGCCAGGGGCTTGGGTTCGCCCACAAACTCCTCGGCGTTGAAAACCCCCCTTTCAGAGGAGAAGACGATCTCGTAAGGCGTTTCGAACTGCCAGAGGGGCCTCAAGCCCATGGCGTCGGTGGCGAAGACCGCCTCGTCCCGGTGGCGGCTCACGATGGCGGCAGGCCCCTGGGCCAGGGGGCCAAAGCGCTGGCGCAGGGCTAGGTAGAGGTCCTGAAGCTCGGGGGCCAAGCCCTTCACCTCCCCGAGGACAGGGGGGAAGACCAGGTCCATGGCCTCGGGCAGGGAAAGCCCGTAGCGGTAGATGAGCCCCTCCAGCATGCGGTTCAGGTCCTGGGAGTCCGAGCCCCCGGTGCGGGGGATGCCCAGGTAATCCATCTCCCGCCTGAGGCGCTCGATGGTGTTGATCTCCCCGTTGTGGCCCAAAAGGCCAAAGGGCTGGACCTGCTCGAAGGTGGAGAGGGTGTTGGTGGAGTAGCGGTTGTGCCCAAGGGCAATGGTGCTCTTGAACTCGGGACGGGAAAGCTCGGGGTAGTAACGCTTCAAAAGCTCCGCCGCCCCCCGCACCTTGTAGACCACGCTGTAGGTGGAAAGGGAAACCACATGGACGGGGAAGCTGGCCTCGAGCCTCAGGCCCAGCTCCCACAAGGGACCGTCCCCATCGGGGCTGAGCCCCGCCACCTGAAGGAAGATCGGCTCCGTGCGCCGGCCCACGGGGCCCAGGACCTCGCTCACCACCTCCCCCCGGCGGAAGAGGACCGGGCGCACCCCAAGAGGCTGGCCCTCCCGCCTCAGTAACTCGTAGAACTCCTCGAGGCGCCCCGCCTCGCTTTTGGGCAGGAAAAAGTGCCCCACGAAGAAGCGGGGGTTAAAGGCCAACTCCGGCTCGAGCCCCGCCTCCTCCAGGAAGCGGGCCCATAGCTCCCGGGGGATATCGGTCTGGATGCCTGTCCCATCCCCTTCCCCCCGGATGGCCCCTGCCCGGTGGGCCATGCGGTAAAGGCTCTCCAAGGTCCTCCGCACGATCCGGTGGGAGGGCTTGCCGCTTTTCTCCGCCATGGCGATGATGCCGCAGGCATCCTGGCCTAGGGGGATATCCGGGTAGGCTTCCTTCCAGGTCATCTTGGGGCTCCTTCTTTACGCTTGGGATTTGGTGTAGGCAAAGGTATGCACGTCGTTCTTGGGATTATACACCCCCCTGGGGGTAGGGTCAAGGCGTTTGTTCCAACCCCCGCGAGCGGTCAAGCCCCCTTGGTCTGGCCAAGCCGTTAGTATAGGGGCAAATGCGGGTAGCCCTCTTCATCACTTGTCTGGCCGATCAGTTCTACGCGGAAGCGGGGGTGGCCACGGTACGCCTCCTAAGGGCCTTAGGGGTGGAGGTGGACTTCCCCAAGGAGCAGACCTGCTGCGGCCAGCCTGCCTTCAACGCCGGCCACTGGAAGGAAGCCCGGTCCCTGGCCCAGCGGACCCTAGGCATCTTCCAGGATGCCGAGTACGTGGTCCTGCCCTCGGGAAGCTGCGCCAGCATGGTGAAAAACCACTACCTCGAGCTTCTTCCCGGGGACGGGGAGGCCCTTGGGCTTTCGGAGAAGACCTACGAGCTATCCCAGTTCCTGGTGCGGGTGCTGGGCGTGACCGAGCTGGGGAAAGGGCTTAAGGGGAAAAAGATAGCCTACCACCACGGCTGCCACGCCTTGAGGGAGCTTGGGGTCAAGGAGGAACCCCTTCTGCTCCTGAAAAACAGCGGGGCGGAGATCCTCCCCTGGGAGGCGGCGGAGGAGTGCTGCGGCTTTGGGGGGCTCTTTTCGGTGAAGCTTCCCGAAGTCTCCCTGGCTATGGCCGACCGCAAGATCTCCACCCTGCCCAAGGCGGATGCCCTCACCTCCACGGATGCCGGCTGCCTCCTCCACTTAACCGGACGCATGGGCAAACAGGGAAGGAACATGCGGGTGGTTCCCCTGGCCACCCTTCTATGGGAGGCGTATGCAGGTTAAGGCCAAGCTCTATCCCAAAGAAGCCGCCAGGCTCCTAAGGGAACACCCCGGGGTGCGGGAGGCGGTCACCGGAGCCACCCTGCACTTCGAGGAAGGCCGCAAGAGGGCTTACCAGGAGATCGACGCCGAGGCCTGGCGGGAAAGGGCCAAGAGGGTCAAGGACCACCTCCTCACCCACCTGGACCATTACCTGGAGCTGGCGGAAAAGAGGCTACAGGAAAAAGGCGTCCGGGTGCACTGGGCGGAGGATCCCGAGGAAGCCCACCGCATCCTGAGGGAGATTGTGGCCCGCCACGGGGTGAAGCGGGTGGTGAAGGCCAAGAGCATGCTCACGGAGGAGCTTGGGGTGAACCCCCTTCTCGAGTCCCTGGGGGTGGAGGTGTACGAAACCGACCTCGGGGAATACCTGATCCAGCTCCTGGGGGAACCTCCAAGCCACATCGTAGGCCCGGCCATCCACCTGGCCCTTCCCGACATCCAAAGGCTTTTCCACCAGCGCTTCGGTACCCCCCTGGACGCCTCCCCCGAGGCCCTGGCCGCCGTGGCCAGGAAGGTCTTGCGGGAAGCCTTCCTCACCGCCGACCTGGGCATCAGCGGGGCCAACTTCCTGGTGGCGGAAACCGGCACCCTGGCCCTCATGGAGAACGAAGGGAACATCCGCCTTTCCACAAGCCTCCCCAGGGTGCACGTGGCCTTCGTGGGGATCGAAAAGCTTCTCCCCCGCTTCGCCGACCTGGCCCTCTTCCTCCCCCTCACCGCCCGGGCCGCCACGGGGCAGCGGCTTTCCACCTACGTTTCCCTCATCCAGGGCCCGGCGAAGGAGGGAGAGGAGGGGCCTAAGGAGGTCCACGTGGTCCTGGTGGACCACGGCCGCACCAGCCTTCTCCACGACCCCGAGGCCTGGGAGGTCTTGCGGTGCCTCCGTTGCGGGGCCTGCCTGAACGCCTGTCCCGTCTACCGCCAGACCGGGGGGCACCCCTACGGCTACGTCTACTCGGGGCCCATCGGGGCGGTTCTGGACCCCGGGCTCCTGGGCCTCGAGGACACCTACCCCCTTCCCTACGCCTCCACCCTCTGCGGAGCCTGCTACGAAGCCTGCCCGGTGAAGATCCCCATCCCCAAGCTTCTCCTCACCTGGCGGCAGAGAGCGGTGGAGCGGGGCCTTGCCCCCACCTGGGAAAAAGGTGCCATGCAGGCCTTTTCCAAGGTGATGCAAAGCCCAAGCCTCTACCGGCTTTTCTCCAAGGCCCTAAGGGGCCTCCCCCTGCCCCAGGACCTCCTTCCCCTTCTTAAGGCCTGGACCGAGGGACGGGGTCCCTTACGGCCCAGCCCCAAGCCCTTCCACGAGCTTTGGCAGGAACTTAACAAGGAGTAAGGCCATGGACGCCAAATCCCGCATCCTAAGCCGCATACGGCATGCCCTTAAGGAAAGGCCCAAGGCCCTTCTCCCCGAACATCCCCACCCGGCCCTTTCCCAAGATCCCCTGGAGTTTTTCCTGAAACGCCTGGCAGAGAACGGGGCCGAAGGCCACCTCGTGGATAAGGAAGGGGCCAGGAAGCTTCTTGCCGACCTGGCCCAGGGACTTCCGGGGGCTGCGTACGGCAAGGGGGTTCCCGACGCCCTCCGCCTCCTGCCGGAGCTTCCTCCCGAAGAGGCCCCCTTAGGGGTTTCCCGGGCCCTCTTCGCCGTGGCGGAAACGGGTACCGTGGCCCTCTCCTCGGAGGATGGCAGGAAGGCCCAGCTCTTGCCCCCCGTTCACCTGGTCCTGGTGGAGGAAGAAAAGGTTTATCCTAGCCTCCTCGAGGCCTTTTTGGACCTGAAATCCCTTCCCAGCGCCATAGGCCTTCACTCCGGCCCCTCCAAAAGCGCCGACATCGGCCAGGTGATGGTCAGAGGGGTGCACGGCCCCGGCCGGTTGGTGGTGGCCGTGCTTCAGGGCACCTGGTAGGCGGGGGGTGGGGAAAGCCTCCTCAGGTTCAGGCGAATCCCCCCTTCCTCCCGCACGAAGATGGGCCACCACACGAAGCTGGCCCTGCCGGCGATGGCCTCCAAGGGTACCGGGCCAAAGGTGCGGGAGTCTTCAGAGCCCCCCAGGGTACGGTTATCCCCCATGACGAAGTAGTACCCCTTCTTGAGGCGAATCCTCCCCACTTCGCAGGCCTCGGTGAGGCGGCTTCGGGCCAGGACCTCCTGCGAAGGGGGCAGAAGCATCTCCCTAAGGGGTTTCAAATAGGCGGGAAGAAGCTCCACGGGGAAATCCCCTTGCTGGGTGAGGATTCGGGTCATGCGCCCGTCCTTGTAGCACACCCCGGGGAAAGAGTCGGGCCAGGGAGCGATGCGGTCGGTGATGTGTTTCTCGTCCAGGGGCTTGCCGTTGACGTACACCACCCCCCGCTCCACATAGACCTCGTCCCCGGGCACCGCCACGATGCGCTTGATGAAGAAGGCCCTGAAGCTAAAGCCCAGGACGGGAAAGCGGGCGGTGGCGTTAGGGGTGCCCTCCGGAGGTTTCAGGATAGCGATCTCCCCCCTTCGCCACTCCATTAGGCCAAAGCGCACCAACCAGGTTTCCCACTTGGGCACCAAAACCCGCTCCCCGTTTTGCAGGGTGGGAAACATGCTCTGCCCCACCACCCCCACGGTGGTGAAGACAAAGGTGGTGACCAAAAACGCCACCAGAAGGGCTTCTCCCACCTGACGGAACCACTCCTTGAAAAGATAGTCCCAAAACGCCTTCATACCCCTCCCACTCTACCCCCTATCGCTTGCCTCGCCGCCTTGCGCCCTGCTTCCACAATCTCCTCTAGCCGACGAAAATCCTCTATGCCCACTCCGGCCAGATGGGGCCGCACGTAGACCTCGGGAGCATACAGGGTAAGGCGGACCGAGGTGAGGTGGAGCTGCATGAGATCCACCGCCCGCCGGGCCAAGGCCAAAAGGCCCTTGGGGGCTCCCATCACCTCCCGCCCAGGCGTTACATCCACGGCCCAGACCTCCGTGGCTCCTAAAAAACGAGCAGCGTCCACCGGCAGGTTGTCCAAAACCCCCCCATCAAAGAGGAGCTGCCCCTCCCGCTCCACCGGGGCAAGAAGCCCAGGATAAGCGGCGGAGGCCAGGACGGCGCTTGGCAGGTCCCCCTGGGTGAGAAAGAGAAGCCTCCCCGAAACCACGTCCACGGCGGTGACCGCCAGGGGTTTCTTCAGTCCGTCAAAGCTCTTGGGCAGGTGTTCCGCTAGGAAGTCCAGAAGCTTTCGCCGGGAAAAGATCCCCTCCCGGGGGGAGAAGCCCAAAAGGCCAAGCCAGGGGGTCCGGCGGGCTAGGGCCAGCATCTCCTCCGGGGTTTTGCCCGCGGCGAAAAGCGCTCCCACGATGGCCCCCATGCTGGTCCCCGCCACCACCTGGAAGTCCAAACCTGCTTCCAGGAAGACCTCGAGGGCCCCGATATGGGCAAGCCCCCTAGCCCCTCCACCGGAAAGCGCCAAACCGCGCACGCCAAAATCCTAACGGCTTCTTTAGTGAAAGAGGTGAAGGCTTGGATATAGTGGAGGCGGTGAGCCTGGCGGGGAAGGTCCTTTTGAACCGATACCGGGTGGTGCGCCCCTTAGGCCAAGGCGCCCTGGCCACCGTCTACCTGGCCTTCGACCGCTTCGGCACCCCTTACGCCCTCAAGGTCTTCCCCAGGGGGGCCGAAGCCAGGCGCAACCGGGAGTTCTGGGTGGGTAGGCAGCTTTCCCACCCCAACCTGAACCCCGTCCTGGAGAGCCTGGACCTCGAGGAAGGCCCCGCCCTTCTTCTGGCCTACGCCCCTGGGGAGGAGATGGGGCGCTGGATGGGGCGTCGCCCCGAGCGCCCTAGGGCCCTATATGTCTTCCGCCAACTCCTCATGGCCTTGGCCCACATGCACGGCAAGGGCCTGGTGCACCGGGACGTGAAGCCGGAGAACATCATCGTGGCGGGAACGGACGAAGCCAAGCTGGTGGACTTTGACCTCTCGGGGCCAGCCCTCGAGGCCTTCAAGAAACCCCTAAGGGTGGGTACCCTTCCCTACCTGGCCCCCGAACAGGTCCTGGGGCAAAGCCCGGGCCCCGAGGCGGATGTGTACGCCGCGGGCATCATCCTGTACTGGATCCTCTCCGGGGAACACCCCTTTGTGGGTGGGCCAGAAGAGGTCCTCCTCGGCCACCTCCAGGAGCCCATTCCCCCTGTCCCCGGCCTGGCCCCCCCACAACAGGCCTATCTGGAGCGCCTCCTGGCCAAATCCCCCAAGGAACGTTTCCCCTCGGCGAGGGAGGCCCTCGAGGGGTTTCCCTTCCCCTGAAATGGCTTCCTGCTGGATCCTCTCCACCCTTCTGGGCTCCGCCCTTTTCGCAGGACTGGGGGAGGTGGCGGTGGGGCGGCTCCTGGTGGAGGGGGGCCACCAAGCCCTCGTGGTGACGCAGGAGGGAGCCCACATTCTGGCAAAGACGGATTCCGCCCTCTATGGGCTCGCCCGTACACCCGAGGGGTTCCTGGCCGTGGGCCACCTGGGAAAGAGCCTCCTCCGGGTGGGGCTGGACCCCAACGGGAAGCCCCTTTGGGCCGAGGCTGGCGGCCAGGGGATCCTCTGGGGAACGGATGGCCGCTTCGCCTGGGGAGGGTATATGGGCCCTGGGGGCTGGGAAGCTTTGGTGCTAGACCTGCTTGAGGAAAGAGCCTTCCGCCTTCCCCTGCCCGGCCAGGGGTACGCCTATGGGGGCTTGTACCGGCAGGGCGTTCTTTTCCTGGTGGGCCGGGTGGAGGGAGCGGGAGGGTTTGACGGCTTCCTTCTGGGCCTCCCGGTGGCCCGCCCCGGGCAGCCCTGGGCCTACGGGTACCGTAGCGGCTGGCCGGAGAACGACTACCTCCGCTTCCTGGGAGAAAGGGGGGCGGTGGGCCGGCTGGAGGTAAGCGGGGATTCCGAGGGGCTCCTTTTGGACTGGCTGGGCCTTAGCCAGGGAAAGGCCCGGCTCCTTCGCCGCCCCGGCTTTGACTACCTCAGGGCCTGGCGCGGGGCCTTCCTGGTGGGGGAGGCGGAGGTGGACGGGGTTTTGGAGGGCCTCTGGATCAGCCCACAAGGAGCCCGGTACGCAGGGGGTCCCATGGCTTCCCTGCGCGCCCTGGATCCCCCTTTGGCCTACGGGTACTCCTACCGTTCCCTTTTCCAGGGAGAGGGTCTGGTCCTGAACTTGGAAGAGCAGGTGGGTAGACCCTTGGCTTACCGCCTCGAGGCGCTACGGCTTCCCTGGTTGCCCTTTAGGACTAGGCCCCGGGCCCTCTCCCTAACCTGGAAACCCGTGGCCTGGGATCCCGAACCCACCCTAAGGCTCAAAGCCTGCCCTCCTGGCCCCGACCCCAAGCCAGACTGAGCGTTCCCTTCCCCATCCTTAGCCCTCAGCGGGCATAGGCCCCGTTGGCCAAAAAGGTGAGGATGCCCGAAAAAAGCCCCTGGGCCACCTTCTCCCGGTAAGCGGGGTCAGCAAGCCGCCTTCCCTCCACCGGATGGTCCCCGAAGCCGATCTCCACCAGCACGGCGGGCACCTTGGCGTACCGCAACACGAAGAAGTCGCCGGGAAAGGTCCCCCGGAAGGGACTCCCCGTGGTCTGGGAAAGCTTCCTCCCCAGGGTTTCCGCCAAGCGCTGACTGTAGCGCTGGTTGGCCTGGGCCACGATGTCAAAAAGAATCCTCTCCGCCACGGTGCGGGCCTCCTGGGTCAGGCGCTGCCCCAGCTCCCCCCCGCCGTTTTCCCGGATCACCTGGGCTAAAACCCGGGCATCCTGGGCCTGGCCGAAGTAGAAAACCTCCACCCCCTGGGCGGTGCGGGTGGGGGTAGCGTTCACGTGGATGGAGATAAAAAGGTTCACCTGGGAGCTATCGGCCAAGGCCGCCCTTCGGGAGAGGTCCTCCCGCTTATCGGGGGAAAGGTGCATGTCGCGATCCCGAGTAAGGCGCACCTCTATCCCCTCCTTCTCCAGAAGGCGCTTAAGGCGCAGGGCCACGTCCAGGACCACTTCCTTTTCCACCACGTACCCCACCATCCCCGGGTCCATCCCCCCGTGGCCGGGGTCCAGGAGGACCACGGGCTTGGGAGGCTTGGGTGGACGGCTGCGGGGCGGGTCAGGAAGGGCCTTGGCCGGAGTGGAGGCCTCCTTTTTCAAGCTCAGGTCCACCACCAACCGCTCCGGGTCGGAATAGCGGCGCACCGTGGCCTCCACTGTCCCCTTCAAGCGCACCACCACCCGCACCCCTTCCCCCTCGGGTAGGGTCTGCACCGAGGCCACCTCGGAAGAGTTCACCACCTGATCCATGGGGGCTGCCTTAACCCCTTTCAGGATCAGGACCAGAAGGCCATTCTCCTGGGAAAGCGTGTGCTGGACCTCTTTAGAGGGCAGATCAAAGACCAAGCGGGTGAAACCCTGGTGCACCCCTATGCGGGGAAAGGCCAAAGCCAGGCTCCATAGCCAGACGCCAACCAGGAGGAATACCCGCATCTACGCCCATTCTAGCGGGAAAGGTTAAAGCCTGATAAAATCCGGCTCATGACGAAGAAGGTCGTGATCCACCATCTGGTAGGCCACCGCTTCCTGGGAATGAACGAACAAGGGGACAAGGTGATGATCGACGGGGACCAGCCCGCCACCGGCCCCCGTCCCATGGAGCTCCTCCTCATGGCCCTAGGGGCCTGCACCGCCTACGACGTGGTGGACATCATGAAGAAGAAAAAGCAACCCCTGGCCCGCTACCGGGTGGAGGTGGAGGGCATTCGGGCGGAAACCCACCCCAGGCGCTACACCCACATCACCGTGACCCACATCGCCTCAGGGCCCAACGTGACCCTGGAGGCCCTCGAGCGCGCCGCCCACCTTTCCCACACCAAGTACTGCTCCGTTTCCGCCAGCCTCAACGCCGAGATCACCGTCAAGGTGGTGCTGGAACCCTGGGAAGAAGGCCAAGAGGCCCAAGGTTAAGCGCCATGCTCCTGGCCATAGACATCGGCAACACCTCCACGGTCCTGGGGGTCTTCTCCGGGGAGGAGCTCGTCGCCCACTTCCGCATCCACACCGATCGGATGCGCATGGAAAGCGAGTACCGGGTCATCCTGAAAAACCTCTTCGCCCTCGAGGATCTCCCCCCTCCAAAAGCCGCCCTCCTCTCCAGCGTGGTGCCCCCCGTGGAGAGGGAGATGAAGGAGGCCATAGAGAAGCTCTTCGGCATCAAAGCCCAGGTGGTGGACGCCGGGGCCACAGGGCTCGAGGTGTGCATAGACAACCCCAAGGAGGCCGGCACCGACCGCCTGGTGAACGCCGTGGGCGCTTTGGGCTACGAAAGCCCCACGGGCCGCTACATCGTGGTGGACTTCGGCACCGCCACCACCTTTGACCTGGTGGAGGCCCCCAACCGCTACCTGGGTGGGGCCATCACCATCGGCCCTCAGACCGCCGCCGACGCCCTGGCGGCAAGGACCGCCAAACTCCCCCGCATAGACCTGGTCCCCCCCGCTCAGGTGGTGGGCAAGAACACGCTGGACGCCCTGCGCTCGGGCCTGGTCCTGGGCTATGCCGCCTTGGTGGAAGGCATGGTGCGCCGCTTCAAGGAGGAAGCCGGGGAAGCCCTAGTGATCGCCACCGGGGGCTTTGCGGAAACCCTAAGGGATCTCTGCCCTTCCTTTGACGTGGTGGACGAGGACCTAACCCTTAAAGGCCTTCTCCGCATCCACAAGGGGCAAGGGTAAACCAGTACACCCACCGCCCCTCCTCAGCAAGAAGGACATACCGGTGCCCTTCCACCCGGTAGCACCCCAGGTCCCGCCAGAGGCCGGGCCGCTCCCGGAGGAAAACCCTAAGCGGGGTGCCTTTTTTCTGGGCCAAAAGCAGGCGAAGATTCCCCCCAATGGGCTCCTGGTTCCCCCGCTTGCCCTCCCCCTGGTAGAGGATGCGGCCATCCGGCAAGAAAACGTTCCGGTACCCAGATTCCCCCCGGTCCACCAAGAGGCTACGCTTCCCTATGCCCTTCCGGGTCCTGTGGTAGGCGAAGACCTCGCTCCAGCTTAAACTTGACACCGCTCTTTCCCCCGGCTATCATCCTAAGTGCCCGGTCGGACGCCCCCGACCCGGCAACAACCCAAGGCCCCGTGGTGTAGTTGGTTAACACACCCGCCTGTCACGTGGGAGATCGCGGGTTCGAGTCCCGTCGGGGCCGCCAGGCCGAGGTAGCTCAGTTGGTAGAGCATGCGACTGAAAATCGCAGTGTCGGCGGTTCGATTCCGCCCCTCGGCACCAGGGAAAACACAAGCCGCCCTCTAAACGAGGGCGGCTTTGTCTTTTACCCCAGATTCCCATCTTTTTGCTACACTACCCCTGAAGGGGGTGGGAACCTGAAGCAAACCTTTTGGATTCCGGGTGGGTATTCAGGATAAAGATTTTCGGCGCTCAGAGCATTTATTTTCAGGTATTGCCGGTGAATTTACGGGGTGAATTCAAAAAGCAGCATTGGGCAAGCCGCGCCGGGCATCCGTGCCCCGCGGCTCCCTTTATTTTCTGACGGGCATTCCCCCAAGCCCGGAAGGTTCCTCCACGTCCCCCAAGGTGCTACCCAGCTGGCTCGAGATGTGCTAGGCTGGGTAGTATAAATCTGACTCACTCCCAAAAATCGTTAGGGTAATGACTGTTTTCACCGTTCTGATACCTATTCTTTCCCTCTTGACAGTATTGACGGACCCCCCTAAAGTGAAAGACAAGCAAACGGGGCCGACCCCCCGGAAGCGGAGGAAAAGGAGGGATGAAGATGAAGAAGCTGATCGCTCGCGTGTTGGTGCTTCTCAGCAGCTTGATCGCGCTCGGGCTTGCGGCTGGGGCTTCTGCGCGCTGGGAGTAGGTTCGGAGTAAAAGAAAAGGGGGCCAGTTAGGCTGGCCTCCTTTTCCCTTGCCCGTAGAAGGGGGATTTGCTACACTCAGGCCACCATGGCCCTTAAACGCCTGGAGCTTCCCCCGCCGCGGGTGCTCCTTTTGGTCCTCTTGGCCTTCCTGGGCTTCCTGGCCCTGGAGGGCTTTCTGCTTTGGGCCTACGGGGGCATGCCCCTCCGCTTGGGTCTCCTGGACCTGCTTTTCTGGGGCGCGCTCATGCTTTGGAGCGTGTCCGTTCGCGTCCCGCTCCCCTTAAGCGCCAGCATGAGCCAGTTTTTTGTCTTTGCCCTGGCTCTAGTAGCCTTAACACCCCCTTGGGTATCACCTCTTTTAAGTTTCGTGCTTCAGTGGCGCCGAAAAGCTTGGTACAAGGAAATCTTCAACAGCTCCCAGAACGGCCTAGCCTCCGCTTTGGCGGCCCTGGCCTGGCAGTTTTTTCAGCAGAACCCCGTTTACATGGGTTCCTGGAATCTTTCCGCAGGGGTGGGTATCGCCGCGGCCTCCCTGGCCTTTTTTCTCGCCAACACCACCCTGGTGACCACCGCCATTTCCCTCGCCAACAAGATTACCTGGCGTGAGGCGTGGCGAAAAAACTTCAGCTGGCTCGCCCTGAGCTACCTCCTCCTCTCCCCCCTCGCCCTCCTCCTAGCCCGGGCCTACGAGACGCCCCTTCTCGCAGGGTGGGGCGGGTGGACGGTGCTCTTCTTCCTCATCCCCCTCTACTACAGCCGCTTCTACTGGGACGAGAAGGTGCGCCTGGAGCAGGCCTTTGACACCACCCTGGAGCTTCTCATGAACGCCCTGGAGGCCAAGGACCCCATGACCCGCCTGCACTCGGAGCGCGTGGCGGACATCGCCCGCGACCTGGCCAGGAAGGTGAAGGGAGGGGACGAGGCCTACGCCCAGGCCGTCTACCGGGCCTCGAGGCTCCACGACATCGGCAAGATCGCCATCCCCGAGCACCTTCTCCTCAAGTCGGGAACCTTGACCCCGGAGGAGTACGGCCTCATCCAAAGCCACACCACCCGGGGCGCCGAGCTCCTCTCCCCGGCCCGGAAGGTGGCCTTTGACCCGCTCGTCTACAACGTCATCCTCTACCACCACGAGCGCTGGGACGGCCGGGGCTACCCAAAGCGGCTCGCCGGGCACGAGATCCCCGAGGAGGCCCGCATCGTGGGCCTGGCCGACGCCTACGAGGCCATGACCGCAGGCCGCCCCTACCGTAAGGCCAAGACCCCCGAGGAAGCCCTAAGGGAGGTCCAGGAGCTCTCCGGCCACCAGTTTGACCCTAAGCTGGTGGAGGCCTTCACCGAACTTTGGGAGCAGAACCCCATCTGGCGCGACCGCCAGGCCTACCTGGAAGCAAAGGAGGGATCGGTATCACACTCTACCTCTACGCCGCGCTCTTCGGATTCGGCCTCGCCCTCGCCCTCGGAGCCCGGCTCAAGGACCTCGGAGGGATAGAGCTAAGAGCGGCCTGGGCCTTCCTCCTGGCCGCCCTCCTGGAGGGGGGGCTGGCCTACGGCACGTATCGGGGGCTTTTCCGGCCCGAGTGGGCAGGCCCTCTAGCCAAGGTGTTGGTCCTCCTCCTGGTGGGGTACGGGCTTTACCGGAACCGGCACCTGAAAAGCCTTTACCTGGTCCTTCTGGGCCTTTTCCTCAACACTTTAGTCATCTTCGCCAACGGGGGCCACATGCCCGTGAGCCTGGAAACCCTGAGGAGGGCAGGCATAGAGGGCTGGGAGGAACTTTTAAGGAACAAGGGCGATGCCGTGCATACCCTCCTAGACGAATCCACCCGCCTTCCCTTCCTGGGGGATGTCATCCCCCTTCCCCCCTTGCGCAAGGCGGCGAGCCTGGGGGACCTCTTCATCCTGGCGGGAATCGCCGGGGTGGTGGTGGAAGGAGCCTTGAGGGCAGGGGGAAGGCGGCTTCCCAGGCGCCAGGCAGCCCTTAGGGTGCTGGCCTTTCTCCTGCTGGTTTTCCTTCTCCTTGCCCTTCGCGCTTGAACCCGACCCCCTATTGGACCGGTGTAGTGTATATTCCCAAGGGGGCTCACCCCCAGGTCCGGAGGCAATATGGCGTATCGCATCTGCTTGATCGAGGGCGACGGTATCGGCCACGAGGTGATCCCTGCGGCCAGGAGGGTCCTGGAGGCCACCGGGCTTTCCCTGGAGTTCGTGGAGGCCGAAGCGGGCTGGGAAACCTTTGAGCGAAGAGGGGTTTCCGTGCCCGAGGAAACCGTGGAGAAAATCCTTTCCTGCCAAGCCACCCTCTTCGGAGCTGCCACCAGCCCCACAAGGAAGGTACCGGGTTTCTTCGGGGCCATCCGCTACCTCAGGCGCAGGCTGGACCTCTACGCCAACGTGCGCCCTGCCAAAAGCCGCCCCGTGCCGGGAAGCCGGAGCGGAGTGGACCTCATCATCGTGCGGGAGAACACCGAGGGGCTTTATGTGGAGCAGGAGCGGCGCTACCTGGATGTGGCCATCGCCGATGCGGTGATCTCCAAAAAAGCCAGCGAACGTATCGCTCGTGTGGCCTTGAAGATCGCGGAAAGCCGCCCTCGCAAAACCCTGCACATCGCCCACAAGGCCAACGTGCTCCCCGTGACCCAGGGGCTTTTCCTGGATACGGTGCGGGAGGTGGCCAAGGATTATCCCCTAGTGAACGTGCAGGATATCATCGTGGACAACTGCGCCATGCAGCTTGTCATGCGCCCCGAGCGCTTCGACGTAATCGTCACCACCAACCTCCTGGGGGACATCCTCTCCGACCTCACCGCTGGCTTGGTGGGGGGCCTAGGCCTTGCACCTTCCGCCAACATCGGGGACACCACGGCGGTCTTTGAGCCCGTGCACGGTTCTGCCCCCGATATCGCCGGCAAGGGCATAGCCAATCCCACCGCCACCATCCTCTCCGCGGCCATGATGCTGGAGTACCTGGGGGAAAAGGAAATCGCCAAGAGGGTGGAAAGGGCCGTGGATCTGGTCCTGGAAAAAGGCCCCCGCACCCCGGATCTGGGAGGAACCGCCACTACGGAAACCTTTACCAAGGCAGTGGTGGAAACCCTAAAGGCCCTTTAAGGCTTTCGCCTGAGCGCCCCTCGAGGGGAGGTCCTCGAGGGGTGTAAGTCTTCCTTAAGGTACGTGCGGCTAAAATCAACGAGGGAATGCTAGCGAGCTCTTCTTCCCTATTCCAGGTAGGAGCGTGTATACTGCAAGCAGGTTCGCTTATGGCTTATAGTAGCTGCACCGCCCCGTGTTAAGGAGGCAACGTGCTTTCGGGTTTTAGCAAGCTATTCAAACCCCGCGTGGAGGCGCTGGGCCTGGAGATCGGCGCCGCCAACCTAAAACTGGTGGAACTCTCCGGAAACCCTCCCACCCTCAGGGCCTTGGCCACCCGGCCCACTCCCCCGGGAATGCTGGTGGAAGGGGTGATCGCCGAACCCCAGGCCCTGGCCCAGGAACTCAAGGAACTCCTTGCCGAAGCCCGGACCAAAAAGCGCTACGTGGTCACCGCCGTACCCAATCCCAGCGTTATCCTGCGCACCCTTCAGGTGCCCAAGATGCCCCCCAAGGAGATGGAGGAGGCGGTTCGCTGGGAAGCAGAGCGGTATATCCCCTTCCCCATTGACGAGGTGGTCCTGGACTTCGCTCCCTTGGATCCGTTGGCCGAGGCCGCCGAAGGGGAACAGGTGGAGGTGATGGTGGGAGCAGCCCGGCAAGAAGCGGTGGCCTCCCTCCTAGAAGCCCTGCGGGGGGCAGGCCTGACCCCCATCATCCTGGATGTGAAACCCTTTGCCGGGCTTTATCCCCTGGAGGCCCAGCTCAGTAGCGACCCGGAGGGGGTTTCCGTGGCCGTGGAAATCGGGGCGGAAAGCACCAGCCTGGTCCTCCTTAAGGGAAACCGCCCCTTGGCGGTGCGGATCCTCGCCCTCTCTGGCAAGGACTTCACCGAAGCCATTGGGAAAAGCTTTGGCCTGGACTTCCTCACCGCCGAGGAGGTGAAGCGCACCTACGGCCTCGCCACCATCCCCACCGAGGACGAGGAGCTCCTTCTGGATTTTGACGCCGAGAGGGAGCGGTACAGTCCCGCCAAAATCTACGACGCCATCCGGCCTGTCCTGGTGGAACTCACCCAGGAAATCCGCAGGAGCCTGGAGTTTTTCCGGGTACAACTGGGGGACGTACAGCCAGAGGTAGGGTACCTTTATGGCGGGGGAAGCCGGCTTAGGGGCCTGTCCACCCTGCTTACCGATACCCTGGGGGTCAACTTCACCGTCCCCGATCCCTGGCAGGGCATTCAGGTGGATCCCAAACGCTTTGACCTGGAAAAGATCAAGGAGATGGGACCGGAGTTCCTGGTGCCCGTGGGCTTGGCCTTACGGGGGGTGATGCCCCTTGATTAGGCTTAACCTTCTCCCCAAAAACCTGCGCCGCCGCATCGAACCGGGTTGGTGGCGTCTGGCGGCAGGGGCCTTCGCCCTGCTGACCCTTTCCCTTCTGGGCTTTCTCCATTACACCGCCTACACCGAACTTACCCTGGCCAAGCAGGAAAGGGATGCCTTGAAAGCAGAGGTAGAGGCCCTAAAACCCTTTATCGCTGAACAAAACCGCCTCCAGCAGGAGAGGAAGGCCCTCGAGGCCCTCCTTGCCATCCGGGAAGGCCTCAAGAAGAACTTCGTCCCCTGGTCTGAGTACCTGGCAGCCTTTATCCGGCAAATCCCTCAGCAAGGCGGACGCTTCCCCGTGGCCCTGCGCTCCGTGGGTACCCGGGCCATTCCCGAGGAAGAGGCCAACCGGATGGCTCAAGCTGGGGCCTACGACGGCAAAAAGGTGCGTGTGGAGTTTACCGTGCAGGGGGAAGCCCTGAACCAAAACGCCCTGGTAAGCTTCGTGCGGGCTTTTGAAGCCTCTCCCCGATTCGGCATAGAGTTCCAGGGGGCCTCCCTGGACCAGAACCGGGGGCTTTACACCTTCAGCGCCCGGGTAGGCCTGGTGGGGGGTGGGGAAAGTGCTCGCTAGACTGGGACAGCGGGAGTGGGCCCTGATCGCCATCGCCCTCACCTTGGTGGTGGCCCTCCTCTGGTACTTTTTCCTCATCGTCCCCATGCGTCAGGAAACGGAAAGCGTGCGCCAGGAGATTAACGCCCTTGTCCCCGAGCGGGATAAAGGAAGGCAAGCCCAGCGCGCCCTTCCAGAACTCCGGGCCACCATCGCTGAGCTGCAAGCCGAGCGTCAGGCCTTTCTGAGGGCGCTTCCCAAGGAGGAACGGCTTTCCCAGGTTCTGAACGAGATCCTGACCGAGGCCATAAGGAGCGGGGTCACGGTGCGCTCCTTCACCCGCTCCCCCACCTCGGCTCCAGTACCGGAGGTGCGGGCGGTGAACCTGGCCCTTTCCCTCGAGGCGCCCTTCCCCGAAACCTACGCCTATCTGAAGCGCCTGGAAGGGCTTTCCCGCTTCAGCTCCCTTTCCGGGCTCAACCTCAGCGTCCAGGGTCAGGACTTAAATCCCCTCCTCTCCACCAGCTTGACGCTGACCCTCTACATGCTGGCCAAAGATCTTAGCCAGTCCGAAGGAAATCCCCAGACGCAAGGAACTCCTCCCTCGCAGACAACAGGTCAAGGAGGTGGTCGGTGAAAGCCCTTCTAGCGCGCCTAGCTACGGCTTGGCGCAACCTACCCCAGTCCACCAAGCTCCTCCTGGCGGGCCTTCTCCTGGTGAGCGCCGTGGCGCTTTGGTATGTGGGCCTCTACCTGCCGGCCCAGGTATCCACGGAAGTTCAAACCACCCCCAGCCAGCCCCAGGTCCCCAGCCAAGAAGCGGAAGCCCCCAAGGCCATAGAAGCCCCGCCCATTCCGCCCCTCGCCGAAACCCCTCCACAGGCCCCACCGGTAAAGCCGAGACCCGTGGCTTCGCCTTCCCAGGAAGCCCCCAAAGCAGGTGAACCTGTCTTGACCACAGCCTTGCCCATCCCCAAAACCCAACAAGAGGCCCCCCTTCCAAACCCCTTTGTGCCCCTGGTGGTGGAAGCCCCACCTTCTCCCCCCGTGCCCTCCGCTTCTCCGGCACCTAGGCCCACACCCGTGCCCACAGGGGCACCTGTCCGGGTAAGCCCGGGAACACCTTTACCCATCCCTAGGGTCCAGACCTCACCCCGGCCCCTCCCTGGAAGCCAAGGAGCCTTGCCTGCCCCCAAGGTGCTGGCCCCTGCTTTCCGAGTAGAAACCCCTAAAGCCCAGGTGGAAACCCAGCCCGTCCTCATCCCACCCGCTGGCCTCGTGGAGGCTCCTTTACCCAGTGTGCCCCAAACCTCAGCCCCAGGGGGGAAGACCGAACCTGCGCCCTCGCCTGTCACTTCTCCCAAAACCCCCCTGCAAGCCCTGGTGGAGGAAAAAGGCATCAAGCTAGCGGGGACGCTATTAGGCCCGGTGAGCGTGGCTATCCTAGAAACCAAGGAAGGGTACCTGGTGTTACCCGTGGGTAGCCTTCTTCCAGGTAGCGAGGCAGTGCTTCGCCGCATAGAAAGCGACCGGGTGGTGTTGGCCTTGAAGGATGAAAGCTTGGAGATTGCCTTAGAAAACACGCAAGCAGGAGGTGGCCAGTGAGAACGGCGCTTATGAAACTTGTGATCCCCGGCCTGTTGGCCCTCGGCATGGGGGCCCTAGCGGGAAGCCTTCCCCAGGAACCCCGCTTTGACGCCAAGGTGGACCTGAAGATTTCCGAAAACCAGGTGCGGGCCGGGTTCACCCTGCCCCTGGATGTGGTCCTGGAAGCCCTGGCCCGGAGCGTGGGCCTCCAACCCCTCATCTACCGGGCCTACGATGCCTCCGGCGACCCGGCCAAGGCCCAGCCCCCCTTACCCAACATCAAGTTGGACTTTCAGGGCAAACCCTTCCGGGAGGTCTGGGACCTCCTCTTCGCCACCTACGGTACCCAGTTCAACCTGGACTACCTCCTACTGCCTCCCGACGTAGTGGTGGTGGCCCCCACCCAGGTGATCACGGCCTTGGTGGACGCCCCAAGCCGCACCGGGGCCATGGAGCGGAAACCCTACCTGGTGGCCATCCCTGAGATCGCCTACCGGCGCACGGAAACCGACGCCCAGGGTCAAGTTCGCACCGTGGTGAACATAGATGGGGCCAAGGGCTGGGTGCAAAACGATCTCCTGCCCTTCCTTTCCCGGGAAGCCAGCGGGCTTAGCGTGAACTGGATTGTGGTAGAGGAAGGGGGCAGGCTCAGGGCCCTACTCTCTGTCCTGGCCACCCCAGAACAGCACATTCGCTTCTCGGACATTCTCCAGCGGGCTGGGATTGACTTCCGCCCCTTACCTGCCCTCACCTTACCTAAACCGAGGGTTGAACGGACGTATGTGGTTGCCCATGCCACCTTCCCCGAGATTCTGGCTTTTTTGCAAGGCCGGGTGCCGGGCGCACAAATCAGCGTGGTCCCTACAGATCCCAAACGGGCCCTCATCACCGCCACCGAGGAGGACCACGCCCGCATCGCCGAACTCCTGAAGGTGGCCGACGTACCCAAGCCCACCCCCGTGGTGCGCCGGGTCTACACCTTGCAGAACCTCACTTTCCAGGAAGCCCAGGAAAGGCTTAAGCCCGTCCTGGAACGAGAGCTGAAAGGAGCCCGCTTGGAAGGCGTCCCGGGTAATCCCAAAGCCCTTCTTCTGGAAGCTACCGAAGCTGACCAGGCTTTCTTCGCCGAGATCCTCAAGGCCGCTGATGTACCCCCCCAGGTGGCCCCGCCCACCCAGGAGGCCACGGTGCGGAGGCTCTACCCCTTGCGCTTCGCCGATGCCGAAAAGGTGGCCTCCTTCCTGGCCAGGGAAGTGCCGGGAATCGTGGTGCAGACGGTGCCTGGACAACCGGTCCTCTCCGTACGGGGGACGGAGAAACAACTTTCTGAAGTGGAGAACCTGCTGGCTCAGATCGACCGGGCTCCCGAGCAAGGACCGCCCATCCTCCAGCGTTCCTACCAGCTCTCCAACGCCAAGGCCGCCGACCTGGCCAAGGTGCTCCAGGAGGCCTTGCAAGCCCGGCAGGCCCAGGCTCCCCAGGGCCAGGCCCGGCCTCAAGGCCCCACACGCCAGGCCACGGTGGTGGCGGACGAGCGCACCAACACCCTGATCGTCACGGGTACGCAGGAGGATCTAGCCCTGGTGGAAGGCCTTATTCCCAAGCTGGACCAGGCGGTGCCCCAGGTGAACCTAAGGGTGCGCATCCAGGAGGTGCAGTCCAACTTCAGCCGAAACCTGGGCCTCAAGTGGAACACCATTGCCGGGGGAAATGTAGCGGCCAGCATCCTGGACACGGGGCTTTCCCTTATCTTTGACAGCACCCGGAGCCTGGCCGCCCTGAACATCATCGCCACCCTCGAGGCCCTCCAGCGCCAGGGCCTTTCCCGAGCCCTTAGGGATGTGAACCAAACCGTGCTCAACAACCAAACCGCCCGCCTGCAGTCCGGGGAAACCTTCCTCATCCGCCGGGTGGTGGGAGACCGGGTGGAGCGGGTACCCTTCGACATCGGCATCATCGTGGAGGTGACCCCCCAGATCACCGCCGACGGGCAGATCCTCCTCAACATCAAGGCGGAGGTTTCCGGGAACGTCCAGCGCAACCCCGTGGACGGGGACGTGGACCGCTTCACCAAGCAGGTGGTAACCACCACCCTGCGGGTGCGGGATGGGCAGACCGTGGTCCTCGGGGGTCTCACCTCCCAGGAAAACAACCAGGTGCAGCAGGGGGTTCCCCTCCTCATGGACATCCCCCTGATCGGGGAACTCTTCAAACAACGCACCCAGGAAACCACCGACCGGGAGCTTCTGGTGGTCATCACCGCCGACATCGTAAAAGAAACCGCAAGCCGCTAAGCCCCTTTGCCCTTCCCAGCCAGGGGAGGCAAGCCCGCAAGCTGGGCTTTGCTGGTCCCCTGGCTTGGGTCTATCCCAGGTCGCTTGCCCTACAATAGGCCCATGAGGTTCCTGACCGCAGGCGAGTCCCATGGCCCTGAGCTTCTCGCCATCATTGAGGGCCTGCCCGCCGGCATCCCCCTCACCGAGGAGGACATCAACCCCTGGTTGGAACGGCGTCAGAAGGGCTATGGCCGGGGAAGGCGCATGGTTATAGAGACCGACCGGGTGGAGTTCCGCGCCGGCGTCAGGGCAGGGCGTACCACGGGAGCCCCGGTGGCCCTGGCCATCAAGAACGCCGACTACCGGAACTGGGTGGAGATCATGGACCCCGCTCCGGGGAACGAACCCCGAAAGAAGGCCCTCACCGCCGCCCGCCCTGGCCACGCCGACCTTTCTGGGGGCATCAAGTACGGCCACAAGGACCTAAGGGACGTGCTGGAAAGGGCCAGCGCCCGGGAGACCGCCATGCGGGTGGCGGTGGGAGCGGTGGCCTTGAAGTTCTTGAGCCTTCTTGGAGTTGAGGGAACAGGGTACGTGCCGGGTATGGCGGGGGTGTGGGCCCAGGTTCCCTTCTCCTGGGACCTGGTACCCCGCATAGAGGAAAGCCCCTTGCGCATGACCGATCCCGAGGCCGAGGCCGAGGTTATCCGCCGCATAGACCAGGCCAAGGCGGAAGGGGACACGCTAGGCGGGGTGATCGAGGCCCGCTTCCGCGGCCTGGTGCCGGGCCTGGGAAGCCACGTGCACTGGGACCGCAAGCTGGATGGCCGTCTAGCCCAGATGGCCCTTTCCATTCCCGCGGTGAAGGGGATGGAAATCGGCCCCGCCTTTGAAAACGCCATGAAGCGGGGCTCGGAGGTTCACGACCCCATCTACTGGAGCCCGGAGAAGGGGTTCTACCGCACCACCAACCGGGCGGGGGGCCTCGAGGGAGGCATGACCACGGGGGAGGAGCTGGTCCTAAGGGCCGCCCTGAAACCCATCGCCACCCTGATGAAACCCCTCCCCACCGTGGACGTGGTGACCCACCAGCCCGCGGATGCCGCCAGGGAGCGCTCCGACGTCACCGCCGTGCCCGCCGCCAGCGTGATCCTCTGCGCCCTATCCGCCATCGTCCTTGCCCAGGCTTACCTGGAGAAGTTCGGCGGGGACACCATGGAGGAGATACAGGAACGGGTGGAGCGGTACAAGGCTCGGGTCCTAACCTACTAAAGGCGTAGGATGGCTCCATGACCCGCCTGGAGATTCCCCGCCCCGCCACCTTCATCAGCCTCACCGGTTTCATGGGGGTGGGGAAAAGCCGCATCGGTAGGGAGCTGGCCCGCACCCTCATGCTCCACTTCATCGACCTGGACCGCTACATAGAAAGGCGCACGGGGTTATCCATCCCCGATATCTTCCGCCACCTGGGGGAGGAAGCCTTCCGGCAGATGGAGCGGGAGGCGGTGCAAGAGCTTCTCGGCAAGGAGTACCTGGTTCTCTCCTTGGGCGGGGGTACCTTCGTGGATCCGGAAAACCGCAGGAAGCTTCTGGCCAGGGGCCCGGTGGTGGCCCTCTGGGCCAGCCCGGAAACCATTCTGGAACGAGCCACCCGCAAGCCCGGGGAAAGGCCCCTTTTGCAGGTGGAAAATCCCCTGGAGAGGATAAGGACCCTCCTCGAGGCCCGCACCCCCATCTACCGGGAGGCCCACGTGCACGTTTCCACCGACAACCGGAAGGTGGAGGAGGTGGTGGAGGAGATCGTGGAGAAGCTTTGGAGCTATGCGAAGGCTCATCGTCCGTAAACCCGTTTCCTACCCCATACTGATTGGGGAAGGCGTGCTCGAGGAGGTCCGGACCCCCGAAGGTCCTTCGGCCCTTCTTTACGACCGGCGGGTGGAAGGCTTTGCCCTGAAGCTGGCAGAACGCCTCGGGGTCCAACACCAGCTAGGTCTGGAAGGGGGCGAGGGAGCCAAGACCCTGGCCGTCTACGGCCAAGTCCTCTCCTTCCTGGCGGAGAAGGGCCTACCCCGGAACACCACCTTGCTGGTGGTGGGGGGAGGGACCCTCACCGACCTGGGGGGGTTTGTGGCCGCCACCTACCTCCGGGGAATCCCCTACCTCTCCTTCCCCACCACCACCCTAAGCGTGGTGGACGCCAGCGTGGGGGGTAAGACCGGCATCAACCTCCCTGAGGGGAAAAACCTGGTGGGAGCCTTCCACTTTCCCCAAGGAGTGTATGCGGAGCTCGAGGCCCTCAAAACCCTCCCCCCCTTCACCTTCAAAGAGGGTCTGGTGGAAGCCTTCAAGCACGGGATCATCTCCGGGGAGGAAGGGCTTTTAGAGGTGGAGGACCTCACGCCGGAAAGCCCCCGCCTCGAGGCCTATCTGGCCCAGGCGGTGGCGGTGAAGGTGAGGATCACCGAGCAGGACCCCACGGAAAAGGGGGAAAGGAGGCTATTAAACCTGGGCCACACCCTGGGGCACGCCCTGGAGGCCTACACCCACCACGCCCTGCCCCACGGAGCAGCGGTGGCCTACGGCCTCCTCTACGCTGCCCTTCTCGGCAAACTCCTGGGAGGGGAGGACCTCACCCCCCTGGTCCTCCGCCTCCTGAGGTGGCTTTCTCCCCCTCCCCTCCCCCGGGTTTCCTGGGAGGACCTCCTTCCCTACCTCCTCAGGGACAAAAAGAAGGTTTCCCAAAGCCTCCACTGGGTGGTGCCCCTGGACCTGGGAAACCTCACGGTGAAGCCCCTTCCGGAAGCAACCCTAAGGGAGGCCTTCGGCCTTTGGCGGGAGGTCCTCGAGGGGCTTGCTTCTTTTGACCAGAAATGTTAGTCTAAATCATCATGCGCAGGGTAAGTGTACATGAGGCTAAGGCCAAGCTCTCCGAACTCCTCGAGGCGGCACGCCGGGGGGAAGAGATCGTCATCACCCGTTACGGCCGCCCCTTGGCCCGCCTGAGCCCCTGGGAGGAAGGGGTACGACTAGGCACCTTGCGGCGTCTGGGCCCTGTGGATTGGGAAGCCTTCCACGCCCCCTTGCCAGAGGAGGAGCTCACGGCATGGGAGGGCTGAGGCTCCTCCTGGACACCCACACCCTCCTCTACGCTTTGATAGAACCAGAGCGCCTTTCCCCTCACGCCAGGAGCCTGCTGGAAGACCCGCAGAACACCCGCCTGGTAAGCGCGGCTTCCCTATGGGAAATAGCCATCAAATCCCGGCTAGGCCGGTTTCCCCAGGGCGAGGCCGTACTATCCGCCTATCCCGGTTGGCTGGAACCCCTGAAAGCCCAGGAGCTCCCCATAAAGGGCCCTCACGCCCTCCTAGCCCCTTCCCTACCCGGAAACCACCGGGACCCCTTTGACCGCATGCTGGTAGCCCAAAGCCTCTTGGAAAGGGCACTCCTTGTATCCCATGACGAAGCCCTGAAGAGCCTGGGGGCTGCCATCGTATGGTGAGAAGCCTAAAGCCCCACCCCCACAGGCCGGAGTACCCCGGCCTTGGCCTTGCCGAAATCCAAGGGAAACTCCCCTACCTCCGTCCTTAGGACCAGAAGGGCTAGCGGAAGGTCCTCCCCTTCCCACGCCACGCCCGCCCCCGTGGCCAGGGCCAAGGCCCGGGGGTCTTCCGGGGGGAAGGCCACCCGGGGAAGACGGGGCCAGGGAAGGGTAGCCCCGAAGGCCAGGGCGAGGGCCTTGGCCGGGCGGAAGCGTCCCTTCTGCACCAGACCCAGGTAAAGCCCGGGGGCTGGGGCCTTAAGGCCAGCCAGGGAGGGAAGCTCCTCCGGAACCAGGTAAAGGTGGCCTGAGCGCTCCCAGATGGGGCCTTCCAGGTCCAAGCCCGCTTCCCCCAGAAAGTTCGCAAGGGCCTTCCGGGCCTCCTGGCTCAAGGGGGGAATGCGTTCCTTTGGTGGCGTGCCCCAGCTACCCCCCTCCTTGCGGAAGCGGGCCAGGAAGTGCCCCTCCCCCTCGAGGCGGTGAGGCCAGAGGCGGGCGGTCTTCCTGAGCTCGGGGTTTCCGTCCCCCCACTCCGGCACCCCAGGAGCAAACAGGGGATGGTAGCGGGCATCCTCCAGGTGGAACTCCGGATGCTCCCTTAGGAAGTGGGCCACCACCCCCTCGTTCTCCTCCGGGGCGAAGGTACAGGTGGAGTAGACCAAAACCCCTCCCGGCCCCAAAAGCCTTGCCGCCTGGGAGAGAAGCCCCTTTTGCACCTCGGAAGCCCGCCTGGGGGCCCCAGGACCCCAGTGGCGGATGGCCTCGGGGTCCTTGCGGAACATTCCCTCCCCGGAGCAGGGAGCGTCCAGGAGAACCCGGTGAAAGTACGGGCCAAAGGCCTCCGCAAGGGATCGGGGCGGGGCCTGCACCACGGCAAGCCTACTCCCCCAGCGCTCCACGTTTTCCAAAAGGCCCCGGATCCTCTTACCGTCCACCTCGTTGGCTAAAAGAAGGCCCCTTCCCCCCATGCGGGCCAGGAGGTGGGTGGTCTTCCCCCCGGGGGCCGCCGCCAGGTCCAAAACCCGCTCTCCAGGTTGAGGCTCCAATAGCACCCCCACCGCCTGGGCGCTTGGCTCCTGGATGTAGTAAAGCCCGGCGTAGAAGAAGGGGTGGGGCCCCGGCCGGGCCTCCTTTGGGTAGTAGAACCCTTCCGGGCACCACGGGATGGGCCTCAAGGGCCAGGGGGCGATCCTTGCAAAGTCTTCCGGCGTTATCTTCAGGGTGTTCACCCTAAGGCCATAGCTCCTTTCCCCTTCCGTAAGGGACCTGAGGAAAAGGGAAAACTCCTCCCCCAAAAGCTCCGCCATGCGGGAGAGGAAGGCCTTGGGCAACACCCGAGTACCCTAGCACGAAAAACCCCCTGGCTCAAGGAGCCGGGTTAAAATGGCCCTATGGCTCCTGTGGTGGAAAGGCTTGCCCCAGGGGCTTACCGGGCCCTCAAAGAAAAGAAGCGCCTGGGGTACCGGGAAGGCCAGCTCCTGGCCATGGCGGGGGAAAGCCCAGAACCTTACCTCCCATGATTCAAGCCATCGGTACCGACTTGGTGGAAATCGACCGGGTGCGAAAGCTCCTCAAAAAGCACGGGGGAAAAGCCCTAAAAAGGCTTTTCACCGAGGAGGAGCTAACCTACGCCCTCCGCCACCAGGACCCTGCCCCAAGCCTTGCCGCCCGGATCGCCGCCAAGGAAGCCTTTCAGAAGTGCTGGCCCGAAAGCCTTTCCTGGAAGGAAGTCTGGGTGGGGATGGAGGGGAGGAAACCGGTCTTGCGCTTTGCCCCAAAGGTGAGGGCCCGCCTCGAGGCGGAAGGCCTTTTCGCCCACCTCTCCTTAAGCCACGAGAAAGGCCACGCCCTGGCGGTGGTGGTCCTGGAAGCTAGGGCACCAGGCGCAGGATAAGGACATAGGCATAGGTCCCTCCCCTGCCGGCTGCCAGGGCTCCCTGGATCATGTTCCAAAGGACCAGGACCACCAGGGCAAACGCCAGGGGAACCGCTACCACCAACCCCACCACGGTCACCGCCAGCAGAAGGAGGGCCAAGCCATAGAGGGTGTAGCTGATCTGGCCGTTTAGGGACTCCTTGGCGTGGGCCTGGACGAAGGCGCTTTTCGGACCCCAAAGCAGGATGGCCAAGGGCAGAAGGATCTGGCCTATAAGGATGAAGTACCCCACCAGGGGAGCCAGGTGAACCACCGCCGCCCAGGTCCGGTCTGCATCCGTCAAAGGGGTGGGTTGTTCCATAAAGCAAGTTTATCAAGAAGATGGGCCAGAGGCTAGCTTCTGCCTAGGCCACCTCCTCCACTTCCTCGCGGATGCGGATGGGGCCTTGCCTCTCGGGTCTTAGACCCACCTTGTCCTGGTAAAAGGCCCGGATGACCTCAAAATCCTGCTTGAGGTTTCCGGAAGGCCAGAGGTAGCCCCCGATCCCCACCTCCTTCTTCCGGAAGTCCACGTAGCCCAGGGCCACGGGCACCCCGGCCTTCAGGGCCACGTAGTAAAAGCCGCTCCGCCAGTAAGGTGCCTTCCCCCGGGTGCCCTCCGGGGTGATGAGGATGGCCATCTCCTCCTCCCGCCGGAAAACCTCTGCCACGCTGTCCACCAGGTTGTTCCGGCGGGAGCGGTCCACGGGGATACCCCCAAGCAACCTTAAGAGCCAGCCCAAGGGGGGCCGGAAAAGCTCCTTCTTCCCCAACCACCGGGCCCGAATCCCCAACGCCCATAGGGCCAGGAGGCCCACCGGGAAATCCCAGTTGGAGGTGTGGGGGGCACCGATCAGGACGTACTTCCGGCCGGGAGGAGGCGGCATATGGTACCGCCACCCGAGGCTTCGCAAAACCAGGCCTGCCAGTTTCTGCATACCCCGAAAGTATACCCCCTGTGGTAGACTGGTCAAAGGCGGGGTGGGGGCTTCCCCACCCCAGTTTGCTGGGGTGAGGATGCATAAGGTAGTCATCGTAGGCCGACCCAACGTGGGCAAGTCCAGCCTCTTCAACCGCCTCCTGGGCAAAAGGAGTGCGGTGGTGGCCGATGTTCCCGGGGTTACCCGCGACCTCAAGGAGGGGGTGGTGGAAAGCGAGAAGGGCCGCTTCCTCCTGGTGGACACCGGGGGGCTTTGGTCGGGGGACCGCTGGGAAAAGAAGATCCAGGAGAAAGTGGACCAGGCGTTGGAGGACGCCGAAGTGGTCCTCTTTGCCGTGGACGGCCGCTCAGAGCTCACCCAGGCGGACTATGAGGTGGCGGAATACCTGCGGAAGAAGGGGAAGCCCGTGATCCTGGTGGCCACTAAGGTGGACGACCCCAAGCACGAGCACTACCTGGGCCCCCTCTACGCCCTGGGCTTCGGCGATCCCATCCCCACCTCCAGCGAACACGCAAGAGGCCTAGGCGAACTCCTCGAGGCCATTTGGGAAAAGCTTCCCGTTCGGCACATCGAGTCGGAACCCGAGGTGGCGGGTATCAGGCTCGCCATTGTAGGCCGGCCCAATGCCGGAAAGAGCAGTCTCCTGAACGCCATCCTGGGGGAGGAGCGGGTCATTGTGTCGGAGGAGCCCGGCACCACCCGGGACGCCATCGACGTGCGCTTCACCTTCCGCGGCCAGCCCTTCATCCTGGTGGACACCGCCGGCATCCGCAAGCGCCCGGAAACCCTGGTGGAGGAGCTGGCCATTCGGCGGAGCCTTAAGGCTATAGAGGAAGCCGACGTGGTTCTTCTGGTCATAGACCCGTTCCAGGTAGGTGACCGAGAGCTCAAGCTGGCGAACCACGCCATGGAAAAGGGCAAGCCCGTGCTCCTGGTCATCACCAAGTGGGACCTGGTGAGGAAGGAGGAAGCCCCCAAGGTGCGCCGGGAGCTCAAGGAAAAGCTTGCGCATCTGGAGCATCTTCCCCGGGTGTACACCTCGGCTTTTACCAAGCAGAACCTGGATAAGATCTTCAGCGAGGCGGTGCGCCTATTTGAGCTCAACCACACCCGCATCCCCACCGCCGAGCTCAACCGCTGGGTTTCCGTCTGGACGACGAAGGTGCAGCTTCCCAACTTCAAGGGCAAACCCCTGAAGATCTTCTACGCCACCCAGCCCGAGGTGGCCCCGCCCACCTTCGTCTTCTTCGTAAACTACCCGGAGTTCGTGACCCGCGCCTTTGAAAACTACCTAAAAAACCGTATCGGCGAGGACTTGGGACTTAAGGAAGTACCCTTCCGCCTGGTCTTCCGCGGGCGTCGGGAAGAAAGCTAGGGACGGCTCTCCCGACGCGCGGAAGCCAGGAGGCCCGCGTCCTCCATAAACTCCAGTACCACCCCCAAAAAGCGCCTTCCATCCAGAAGAAGCATGAGAAAGGCCCAGATTAATGCCTCCCAAAAAGCCTCCGGTGCCAGCTTCTGGGCGTAGTAGAAAGGGGCGAAGGTGGCCGGTACTTGCAGGAGCATGGAAAGGCTTTTCTTGGGATAGCGAAGGAGGAGGACCAGACTCCCCACCGCCCAACTCCAGGCGAAACCTTCCGGCACCAGCCCCGCCCCCACCAGATAGGCCAGGCCCGCCCAAGCGAGCCCAGCATCCAAGGGATAATCCCAGGCCGCCAGGGGTGAAGGCCGCCTCGAGGCGCGAGCCAGCCAACCGTCCAGAACATCCAGGGTCCAGCCCAGAAGCAAAAGGCGCACCACCCCGGCCAAGGCCTCGGGTCCCTCCCCCACCCGGAGGAGAACCAGGGCCACCACTCCACCCCGGGCCAAGGTGGCCAGATCAGCCAGAAGCCGAAGGAAGGGCTCCACTTTCCCCATATCCCAGCGCCTGTAAACCCTCCACCGCCCCCATGCGCAAGGAGAGGTGGGCCAAGGGAGTAAGGGGGGTGGGTTCGGGGTTGACCTCAATCAGATAAGCCCCGCCTGTGAAGGCAATGCGTCCCAAGGAAGCCGCAGGCTCCACCTCAGCACTGGTGCCCACCACCAGGGCAACATCCGCCTCGGCAAAGGCTTTTTCCGCCTTCTCCCACGCTCCCTCGGGCAAAAGCTCCCCAAACCAGACCACATCGGGCCGGGCCCTATGTCCACACAGGGGGCAGAAGGGTGGAGGGGTGAAGGGGTCGGGGAGCAAGAACCGATGCCCGCACGCCTCACAGCGGGCCCGCAGGATGTTGCCGTGGAGCTCCACCAGGTTCCGGCTTCCCGCCAAGGCGTGGAGGCCATCCACGTTCTGGGTCACCAGGAGGAACGCCCCCCCTCGCCCAAGCACCTCCTCTTCCAGCCGCACCAGGGCCAGGTGGGCGGGGTTGGGCTTGGCTTCCCGCACCCTGGCGATACGCCAGGCATACCATTCCCAGACTTTTTCCGGGTTCCTGGCATACGCCTCCGGGGTGGCGTAGTCCAGGGGGTTGAACTCCTTCCAAAGCCCCTCGGCATCGCGGAAGGTGGGAATTCCCGAGGGCTTGGAAATGCCCGCCCCCGTCAGGACCGCCACCCGCCTGGCTTCCTTCAGCCTTGACCGGGCTTCCCCTAATCCCATAACCCCATGCTACCAGGAGTATTCTGGGGTTCATGACCACCTCCCTGCGGCTCTTCACCCCCGAGGCCATGCGGGAAGCCGATCAGAAGGCGGTGGAAATGGGCTACCCCTCCCTTCTCCTGATGGAGTGGGCGGGGATGAAGGCAGCACGGGTCTACCAGGAGCTTTTCGGCCACCGCCCCGCCGTGGTTCTCGCCGGCAAGGGGAATAACGGCGGGGACGGATTGGTCTTGGCCCGGCACCTCCACCTGGCCGGGGTGCCGGTACGGGTCTTTGCCGCCGAAGGCCAGGGCGGGGATGCCCTTTTGGCCCGAAGGGCCCTCGAGGCCCACGGCCTGGAGATCCGCCCCCTCGAGGAAGCCATCTGGAACCGGGAGGAAGTGCTGGTGGATGCCCTCTTCGGCACCGGGTTGAAAGGCCCCTTAGAGAGTTTCCATGCGGGTTTGGTGGAACGGATGAACGCCTCCGGGCTTCCCATTTTGGCCCTGGACCTGCCCTCGGGGCTTCCCTTTACCCCCCATGCGCAGGCCACAGCCACCGTGGCCTTCGCCGCCTTCAAAACACCCCATCTCCTTCATCGGGAAGCCTGCGGGAGGCTCTTCCTGGCGGACATCGGCCTGCCCAAAGTTCTCTTGGAACGGGAGGATCTTCCCGAGATCGCCACGCCGGAAGGGCTTCTCCCCCTCCTGCCCAAGCGGCCCCTCACGGCCCACAAGGGAAGCGTGGGCCGGGTGGGGGTCTTGGGAGGCTATCGGGGGGAGGGGCTTCGCTACGCCGGGGCCCCGGTGCTTTCCGCCCTGGGAGCCTACCGCATGGGGGCGGGGTTGGTGCACCTGGTGGCTCCCGAAGGCTCTCCCTTGGAGCCCCTCGAGGCAGTCTTCCACCCCGTCCAAGTTCCTGCCTTGCCGTCCATGCGGGTAGAAGCCTTGGCGGTGGGGATGGGAGGAGGGCCTTGGGGCCGGGAATGGGCCCTAAAAGCCCTGGAAGCCCGGCTGCCCACGGTACTGGACGCCGACGCCCTCCACCTGGAGGTCCTCGAGGCCTACCGCAAGGCGGGTGTACCCACCGTCCTCACTCCCCATGCGGGAGAAGCAGGAAGGCTTTTGGGGATGTCCCCAGAAGAGGTTGCCAAGGATCCCCTGCGGGCCGCCCAGACCCTGGCGGAACGCACGGGGCTCACCGTGGTCCTCAAAGGGAACCCCACCGTGGTGGCCCAGGGAAGCCGCCTTTCCGTGAACCCCACCGGCAACCCCGCCCTGGCCACCGGAGGAACGGGGGATGTGCTCTCCGGGGTCATCGCTGCCCTTTTGGCGGCGGGCCTTTCCCCCTTTGACGCCGCCCGGCTCGGGGTCTACCTCCACGGTCTGGCAGGGGACCTTTTGGCCCAGGAAAGAGACGTGGGCCTCCTGGCCCGGGAGGTAGCGGAGGCCCTGCCCAAGGCGCGGAGGGCACTTTCCGAAAGCTCCATCCCCCCGTGGCGCACGGTCTAACCCCAAAAGATCCCGCATCCTTCCCTACTCCCCGAGAGGGCGGGCCCTGAAGGTCATGGGAACAGGCAAACCCATCCCCCTTCCCGCCCGACCCAGCAGAAACCCGCTGGTATGCTGATGTGAGGTTTGGCGCTTATGAAATCCTTTCCGCGCCTCTACGTCCCTGCCACCCTGGCCAACCTGGGCTCGGGGTTTGACGCCCTAGGGGTGGCCTTGGACCTCTACCTGGAGGTGGAGGCCGAGCCTGCCCGGGAGGACACCTTTCTCTACCAAGGGGAGGGCCAGGTGGAGGGCAAGGACAACCTGATCCACCAGGGTTACCGGGCAGGGATGCGGGCTTTAGGCCTGCATCCTGAACCCCTCCTCATTCGGGCCTTCAACCCCATCCCCCTGGCTCGAGGTCTGGGAAGCTCCTCCGCCGCCTTGGTGGCTGGGGTGGCCTTGGCAAACCAGTACTCCGGGGGAAAGCTGGGACGGGAGGGGGTTTTCCGGCTAGCCGCCAGCTTGGAAGGCCATCCAGACAATGTGGCTCCGGCGGTTTACGGGGGGTTCGTGGCCGCCTTGGCCGATCCCCCCCTGGCCATCCCTCTCCCCAGGCCCCAGGGGGTCTACTTTGTCCTGGCCATACCCCCCTATGAAGTGCCCACCCCCTTGGCCCGGGCGGCCTTGCCCGAGACGGTTCCCTTAAAGGACGCGGTGTTCAACCTGGCCCGCAGTGCCCTTTGGCCTGCCGCCCTCTACTCAGGAAGGCTCGAGGCCCTACGGGAAGCCTGCCGGGATCGCCTCCACCAGCCCCACCGCGCCCACTTGATGCCGGGGATGCTGGAGGCCATAGAAGCTGCCCTGGAGGCTGGAGCCCTGGCTGCCTTTGTGGGGGGAGCGGGTCCCACCGTGGCCGCCTTGGCCCGGGAGGATGAGCTGGAGGAGGTAGCAAAGGCCTTGGAGGGCTACCGGGGCGAGGGGCGTACCCTAATCTTGGGTATAGGGGAGGGATACTTCTGGAAGGAAACCTGAACGCCATCCCTCTTGTGGAACTTTTGGAGCTGATCCACAGCCACCGGCGCTCCGGAGTCCTGGAGCTCTCCGTAGGTTACCTTCCCCTCTCCCTGCGCTTCGCCGGGGGGGAGGTGGTGGGAGCAGCCATTCTGGACTGGGAAGGCCTCGAGGCCCTCTTCAGTTTCCCCCTGCACCCCCAGGAAGGGGTTTTCCGCTTCGGGGTAACCCCGCCCACCGCGGACAAACCCCTCATGCCCTTCTCCGCCCTCTTAGGGGAGTGGGCCCGGGTCAACGACGAGTGGGACCGGTTTCGCACCCTGGTGGACTCGCCCAGCCGGGTCCTCGAGGCCATCCAGCCCAAGCCTCCCTACGAGGTCTTCCAGGGGGGGAAAAGCGTGCGGGCAGCTGCCAAGGCCTGGCAGGTCCCCCTCCTCATCGCCATGGAAAGGGCCTACATGGGGGTAAGGGAAGGGGACCTTTACCCCCTTCGCCGCTATGCCTGGTACGCCCTAAGGATCAAATACCAGGGGAGGAAGGGCAAGACGGGCAAGACCCTGGAGGAGTTCGGACAGCTCCAGGCCCTCCTGGACGGCACCCGCAACCTAGGGGAGGTGATCGCCTCGGGGGTACCCATCGGCCTGGTGCGCCGCTACCTGGTACAGGCCCTGGCCTCAGGGGAACTCGCCCCCCCGGGCCGGGGATGGCTCCTGAGGGACCTCACCTGGGAGATGGAAAAAGAGGAGAGCACCTAGAGGAAACCCTCTAGGCCCCCGGCCCCAAAGGATCCCATCCCCTGGCTTCGCCCAAGGGGGTGGTCCTACTTCTTCTTGCGCGGACGGTACTTGCCGTAAGTGCCCCGCCAGATCTTGCCCCTACGGGTGCGACGGTCGCCCTTACCCATGCCCTCCCTCCTAGGCGCTCACTGAGGAAAGGTACTTCTGCACCTTGCGCATAAGGCGCGACTTCTTACGGGCAGCGGCGTTCTTGTGGAGGGTGGACCCCTTGGCCGCTTTATCGATGAGGCTCTGCGCCATGCGCATGATCTTCAAGGCTTCCTCGGCCTTGCCCTCCTGGGCCAGAAGCACGGCCTTCTTGCTCAAGGTCTTGATGGCCGACTTCTTAGCCTTGTTGCGAAGCCTGCGCTTCAAAGACTGCCGGTGCCGCTTCAGAGCGGAAAGGTTCCTCTTGGGCTTTTTCTGCGCCATCGTTCTCCCCTTGTGCCCCTTAGGGGCAGACCAGGCCTAAGTGTAGCATACCCCGCCTCAAGGGGCAAACTTGGTGGTGACCCAGTCGTAGCGCACCCGGCCCTTGGCTCCTTGAAGCTGGAAGCGGAGGAGGTACTCCCCAGGGCTTGCGGGAAACCGCACCTCCTCCTGGAAACTCCCCGAGTAGGTCCTCTCCCCCACCACGCGCCCCTCTCGGAGAAGGGCCATGGAAAGCCGCCCCTCCTCGAGGTCCCCGGACACCTTGACCTTCACCGCATCGTAAAGGCCACTCACCCGGATGGGGTACTGGGCCTCCCCGGTGTACTTCCAGTAGAAAACCGGCAGGAAGGGAGGGTAGCCCACGGCCAGACCATACCGCTCCGCATACCAGTAAAGGCCAAGGGCCAGGAGGGCCAAAAGGAGCAGGGTCCGCATTGCCTTAAGTATACTTGGGCTCATGGCAGGCACCGACACGAAGCCTTCTCCGGAAGAAGCCTTGGCCCTCCTCAAGCGGGGGGCCGAGGAGATCATCCCCGAGGAGGAGCTCCTGGAAAAGTTAAAGGAAGGCCGTCCGCTGGTGGTCAAGCTGGGAGCCGACCCCACCCGGCCCGATCTGCACCTGGGGCATGCGGTGGTCCTGAGGAAGATGCGCCAGTTCCAGGAGCTTGGGCACAAGGTGGTGCTCATCATCGGAGACTTCACGGGCATGATCGGGGATCCCTCCGGGCGGAGCAAGACCCGGCCCCCCCTGACCCTCGAGGAAACCCGGGAAAACGCCAGGACCTACGTGGAGCAGGTGGGAAAGATCCTCAGGCAGGAGCCCCACCTCTTTGAGCTCCGCTACAACTCCGAGTGGCTGGAAGGCCTCACCTTCAAGGAGGTGGTGCGCCTCACCTCCCTCATGACCGTGGCCCAGATGCTGGAAAGGGAGGACTTCAAGAAGCGCTACGAGGAGGGCATCCCCATCTCCTTGCACGAGTTCCTCTACCCCTTCGCCCAGGCCTACGACTCCGTGGCCATCCGCGCGGACATCGAGATGGGGGGCACGGATCAGAAGTTCAACCTCCTGGTAGGCCGGGAGGTGCAACGGGCCTACGACCAGCCTCCCCAGGTGGCCTTCCTCATGCCCCTTTTGGTGGGCCTGGACGGGCGGGAGAAGATGAGCAAGAGCCTGGACAACTACATCGGGGTGGCGGAGCCCCCCGAGGTGATGTTCAAGAAGCTCATGTGGGTGCCTGACGCCCTTCTGGAAAGCTACTTCCGCCTCCTTACCGACCTGGAGGAGGCCGAAATCCAAACCCTTCTAAAGGCGGGTCCCGTCCCCGCTCACCGGGTCTTGGCCCGCCTCCTCACCGCCGCTTACGCCCTTCCCACCATCCCCGCCCGCATCGACCGGGCCTTTTACGAAAGCCTGGGCTACAGCTTTGAAGCCCTGGGCAAGGACAAGGAAGCCGGGCCGGAAGCCGTACGCCGGGCGGAGGCCCGCTACGATCAGGTGGCCAAGGGAGGCATACCCGAGAACATCCCCGAGGTGGCCATCCCCGCTTCCGAGCTCAAAGAGGGGCGCATCTGGGTGGCGAGGCTTTTCACCCTGGCGGGCCTCACCCCTTCCAACGCCGAGGCCCGGAGGCTCATCCAGAACCGGGGCCTCAGGCTGGATGGGGAACTTATAGAGGATGCAGGCCTCGAGGTGGACCTCTCCCGCCCCCGCATACTCCAGCGGGGAAAGGACCGCTTCGTGCGGGTGCGGCTTGCGGACTAAGAACCCTCCATGGGCCTCAAGGGCACCTCGTGCCCGGTGGCGTAGAGGGTATCCCCTTCCGCCTCGAGGTGCAGCCGGGGAAGGGGGTAGCGGGGGGGCCCATATACCGCCTTCCCACCAAGGAGGGGATCAAAAGCCCCAAAGTGGCACGGGCAGCCCAAAAAGGGCCTCTCGTAGCGGAAATTGTAGAGGATGGAAGCCGCCTCGGGATCGGGCACATAGTTCACGGTGCAACCCTGGTGGGTGCAGATGCGGCTTAAGGCCAGGTAGTGTTCCTCCCCCAGGGAAAGCCCCCCCAAAACCGGCTCGGGCAGGCGGAGGAGAAAGGCCTTCAAGGGCCCTAAGGGCAAGGGGTACTCAAAGGGCTTCACCTGCCACACGGCAAGCTCCCCCCGCCGGGCCACCGCCACCTTCGGCCCCTCCTTCCAGGTGGGCTCTCCTACCCCGGGCCTTGGGCGGAAGCGGAGGTTATAGGTGCGCACCCCAAGCCAGAGGAAAAACCCCCCGGCCACCGCCACCGGGATGTAGAAGACAAGGTCCCGCCGCCTCATAGGCTGGATAGGTAGTCCAGAAGGGCCTCTAGCTCCCCCTCGCTTAAGGGCACCGCCGGCATCTGGCCCCGGCCCTTGAGCACGATCTCCCTCACCGCCTCCGGGGCTTTCAGGATGGGGTTCCCCTTCAGCCTGGGCCCCACCCCCCCCTCGGCCTCGGCTCCGTGGCAGGCGGCACAGCGGGCCTGGTAGACCGTTTTCCCGTCCGTTCCCCCCTGGGCCTGGGCGCGGGCCATGGCGATGAGGCCCTCCACCCTCTCCCTGGCCTCTCCGCCCACCTCCAGGTACCTTTCCCAGGCGGCGATGGCTTCTTGCATCTGGCCCTTTTGGAAGTAAAGGTTACCCAGGAAAAGCCAACCCTCAGCGGCCTTAGGGTCGGCGTGCTGGGCGATTTCCAAGAACATCTGGGCCTCCTCCAGCCGCCCTCCCATGAAGAGAAGGATCCCCACCCGGCGCACGGCCTCGATGTTGGTGGGATCCTTCTTAAGCACCTCCAGGTAGGCCTCCGCCGCCTGGTCGAAGGCCTGGAGCTCATAGGCCCGCCTTCCCCAGGCCAGGAGGTCCGCCACCTCCCCGGTGCGCTTGGCCTTGTCCTGAAGCGCCTTAAGCTCCCGGGCTTCAGCCCGGGCGGTCACCGTGGTCTCCCCGGGAAGCCTGGGCAGGGTGTAGCGCCAAAGCCCCACCCCCAGCAGGACCACCACCCCCAGGGCCAGGGCCACGGGCCAGGGGTTAAAGGGACGAGGCTTGGGAGGGCGCCAACCGTCCAAGGCCCGTTCCAGCTCCACCATCCGGGCCATGGCCAGCCTCTTCTCCTCCCCCTCCAGGCTCTTCACCTCCTCCTTCAGGACCTCGAGCTCCTTGAGAAGCTCCTCCCGCCGGGGAGGCTCAGGGAAGGGCTCCTTGGGCCCTAAGAGGGGCCTCAGGGCCAGGAGGAGCCCCAAGAGGAATAGGGCCAGGAAGATAAGGGTGGCCATCATGCGGGAGGCTCCTTAAGCCGGCGCTCCGCCTCCTCCAGAAGCTCAGGAGGCAGGGGTTTCTTGGGCCGGAAGTAGGTGAAGAGCCCCAGGCCCAAAAGGGCCAGACCCAAAACCGGCAACACCCAGACCCAAAGGGTCACCCCCCGCCTGGGAGGCTCGTAGAGGATCCACTCCCCGTACCGGTCCACGAAGAAGGCCTTGATTTCCTCCTCGGTCTTCCCCTCTTGAAGCATCTCGGCGATGAGGCGACGCATCTCCGCCGCCACCCCGGAGTTGCTCTCCGCTGCCGACTCTCCCTGGCACACGGGACAACGAAGCTCCCGGGCAATGGCGAAGACCTCCGGGGGAAGGTCAGGAGGCGGAGAAGCAGGGTTTTCCTGAGCCCAAACCCCCAGGGCCAAAAAGAGCACCAGCACCCAAGCCCTCACGGCAACACCTCCTTCAGGTACTTCTCCAAGCCAGCCTGGTCGATAGCCCCGGCGTGGCGAACCACCACCCGGCCCTCCCGGTCGATGACAAAGGTCTCCGGGACCCCGTACATCCCGTAATCCACCCCCACCCGGCCCCTGGGGTCAAAGACCTGGGGAAAGGTAAGGTCAAACCGCTCTATGAAGCGCAACGCATCCCCCTCCTTGTCCTGGGTGTTGATGCCCACAAAAAGCACCTGGTCCTTATATCGGCGCCAGGTGGCCTCGAGGACCGGGGCTTCCTCGTAACAGGGAAGGCACCAGCTGGCCCAAAAATTGAGCACGATGGGCTTCCTACCGAGATGGTCGGAAAGCTTGAAGGTTTCCCCCCACTCCTTTCGGTAAGGGGGAAGCACCGGCAGGGTGAAGTCCGGGGCCGGACGGCGCTCCTTGGCCAGCACCGAGGGAAGCTCCTTGGGGTTTCGCTGCATTCCCCAGTAGAAAAGCCCCCCCAGGGCCAAAACCACAAGGAGCCATAGCCAGCTCCTCAAGCTGTTCCCTGCGGGAAACCTCACGCTGGGCTCACCCCCTTAACCTCCTCCCGCCCCGCCGCTGGCCAAAGGATGTACAGGGTTCCCAGGGCCAAAAGCCCCCCCGCCACCCACATCCAGAAGACCAGGGGGGTAACGATGAGGCGAACGGAGGCCCACTCCCCCTTCTCCCGGTCAAAGTCCATGAGGAGGAAGTAGTAGTCGTTGCCCGGGGTGTAGACCACCTTGGGGGCCGGTAAGGGGGAGTTCATCTGCGGGTAAAAGTGAAGCCTTGGCCGCACCTCCCCGAAGCGGTCCGTGCGCAAGGAAGCCTCCACGGCAAACCGCCTCCCCTCGTCCAAGGCCCGCACCCCCAGGAACTCCATGCGCACTCCGCCCACCTCCCAGGCCTGCCCCCGGTATAGGGTCTTCTCGCTTTCCAGGCGGTAGGTCTGGCTGAAGGCGATGCCGAGGCCCATGAGGGCCACGGCGAAGTGGACCAACAGGCTTCCCACCCGCCTGCGGTTTTCCAAAAACCCCCAGGGGGAAAGCCCCGCCCTAAGGCGGGCCAGCACCCCCTCCCGCACCAGGAGGAGGATGGCGGTGGTGTTGTAGAGGAAAAGCCCCACCGCCAGGGAAGCCCCAAAGGCATAACCCCGAAGAAGCCCAAGCAGGGTACCCAGGAAGAGGACAGCCAGGAGCATGTAGAGGTTTCGGAAAACCTCCGCCCTAGGCCTCCGCCAGGGCAAAAGGGGCCCTACCCCCATGAGGAGGAGAATCCCCACCCCAATGGGAGCGGAAACCTGGTTGAAGAAAGGAGCCCCCACGCTCACCTTAGCCCCGGTGAAGGCCTCCACCAAAAGGGGGTAGAAGGTGCCGAGCACCACCACCAAAGCCCATCCGGCGAAGAAAAAAGCCCCGAGGAGAAGGGCCCCTTCCCGGGAAAGGGGCCGGAAAACCGCGGTGTCCCGCACCTCCCGGCTGACCCGGGAAAGGAGGCCGAGCCCCAAGCCAGTAACCAGGAGGAAGAAGCCCAGGAAGGCAGGCCCCACCGGCCCCTCGGCGAAGGCGTGCACCGACTGGATGATTCCGCTTCGGGTGAGGAAGGTCCCCAGCACCGTGGCGGCAAAGGCCAGGGTGACAAAGGCGAAGTTCCAAGCCTTAAAGGCCCCCCGGGTCTCCTGGACGATGGCGGTGTGCAAAAAAGCGGTGGACAGAAGCCAGGGAATAAAGCTGGCGTTTTCCACCGGGTCCCAGGCCCAGTACCCACCCCAGCCCAGGACCTCGTAGCTCCACCACATCCCCGCCACCTTCCCGGCGGTGAGGAAACCCCAGGCGATCAGGGTCCACCACCGGGTCTCCCCCACCCAGGTCTGGTAACGGCGCACCACCATGGCCGCCACCGCATAGGCGAAGGGCACGCTCAAGCCCACGAAGCCCAGGTACATGAGGACCGGGTGGACGGCCATCATCCAGTGGTTCTGCAAGAGGGGGTTGGGTCCAGCGCCATCCGAAGGGGGATTGGGCAGCGTTTCAAAGGGGCTGGCGATGGTGGCCATCACCCCGAAGAAGAAGACCTGAACCCCAAAGAGGACCGCCAGGACCAGGGCGGCCCGCCAGGGGTCCAGGGGTTTACGGCTGGCCAAAAGGGTGTAGAGGGTCTGCAGCAGGCCCCAAAGGAGGATGCTCCCCTCGAGGGCCGCCCAGGGAGTCACCAGGGTAACCCAGAGGGGGTCATGGGTGGAGTGGTTGCGGGCCACGTAGGCCAGGCTGAAGTCGTGGGTGAGAAGGGCCCATTCCAAGGCCAAGAAGGCCGTCAAGGCTGCCAGAAAGGTGGGAAGGACCAAAGCCCTGGCCCCCTTTAGGAAGCGCCCGTCCCCCTGGTGGTAGGCAAGAAGGGAAAGAGCCAGGCCCAAAAGGCTAAAGGCCAAGGCCAGGCTGACACCCAGGTTGCCAAGCAGAGCAGGGGTCATTTGGCCTCCTCAATGAGCTTGCGCACTTCCTCCGGAGTCCAACCCTCCTTGGGAGCCTGGTAGGTTTCCGAGTGCTTCACCAGAAGATTAGTACCGCGGAAGACCCCTTCCTGGAAGCGGCCCTCCACCACCACCCCCTGCCCCTCCTTGAACATGCCCGGGGGTGTGCCCTTGTGCACCACGGGCACCTCCGCCACCCCATCGGTGAGGACAAAGCGAAGCTCCAGCTTATCCTTGTCGTAGTGCACCGTGCCCTGCTTGACCAAGCCCCCCAGGCGCACAGGACGGTTCTGGTAGCGCCCCTGGTCCTGTAGGTACTCGGAGGGGGTGAGGAAGTAGACCAGGTTCTGCCCCAGGCCGCCGAAGATGAGGTAGGCCAAGGCCCCCAGGATGACCCCGAGTCCGATCAGGTACTTGGCCCTCATTTCGCCCTCCGGTAGCGCCAGAAGAGATAGGCCAGGTAGCCGAAGACCGTGAGGTAGGTGAGGGCGTAGACCCAGGTGACGAAGACCTCGCTCACGCCTCCTCCTTCCTGGCCTCCAAAGCGGCCAACAGGGACCGGAAGCGCACGAAGCCCAGGTAGAGGAGGGTGAAGACGAGGAGGTTGAAGAGGAGGGCCTGGAGCATGGCAGGGTCCATGTGGATCTTCCCCGTGGTGAGGTCGATGGATTGGGTTTGGTGGAGGCTCCGCCACCACTTCACCGACATGTAGCTGATGGGCACGTTGATGAAGCCAAGAATGCCCACCGCCGCCGCCGCCTTCCGCCTAAGCTCCGGGTCCTCTATGGCTCCCCTAAGAAGGAAGTACCCCACGTAAACGGCGAAGAGGATGGCGGTGGTGGTGAGCCTGGGCTCCCAGGTCCAGTAGACCCCCCAGGTGGGCCGGGCCCAGAGCATCCCCGTCACCAGGGCGAGCCCCATGAAAACCAGGCCGATCTCGGCACTGGAGCTGGCCACCCGGTCGTGGCGGGGATCCCGGCGGAAGAGATAGAGGAGGGAGTAGAGGAAGGTGACGAAGAAAGCCAGATAACCAAGCCAAGCCCCCGGCACGTGCAGGTACATGATGCGGACCAGATACCCCTGGTTCACGTCGGGGGGAGCGGAAAGGGCCAGGTAGAGCCCCACCGGGAGGAGCAGAAGCCCTAACCCCAGAAAAACCCAGGTGAGGGCGTCCGGGCGGTTGGGTTGCGCAACCTTCAGCATGCTTGTACCTCCATGACCCCTAGCATAGCCAAGGGAAGGGTTAAAAATCTGTGGCCTCCATATCGCCAAACCTAACCTTCCATAACCACCGGGAAAAGGAGGGCGCTGGCGGTGAGGTAGACCACATCAAAGACCAAAAGAAGCTGCCACCAATCGGAGATCTCCGCCACGGGAAGGCCCTCCGCCAGGCCCGTGGTGGCCCGCACCGAGGCCAGGACCACGGGGACCACCAAGGAGAAGAGGAGCAGGGGCAAAAGCACCTCCCGTCCCCGGAGCCGGGCCAGAAGACCGGCGTAAAAGGTAGCCACGCTGGCATACCCCAAGACCCCGAGGACCAGGGTCAGGAAGAGGGGAAAAAGGCGCTCTAAGGGCAGGTAGAAGAGGCCCGCCGCCATCAAAAGGGCTAGAGCGGCCAGGGGCAGGAGAAGGAGCATCTGGAAAAGAAGCTTGCCGAAGTAGATCCACTCCTTGCCCCCAGGAGCCAGGAGGAGGTCGTCCAAGGTGCCCTCCTCCACCTCGAGGGCAAAGGCCCGGGTGGAGAGCAGGGTGCTCCCGAAGGCCAAGGCCACCCAAAGCACCCCGGGGGCAGCTCGGCGCAAAGGCTCCTCCTCCGGCCCCAAGGCCAAGGCCATGATGAAGAGCATCACTGCGAAAAAGGCCAGGATGGAAAGAAGCCCCGCGCGGTCACGCACCTCGAGGCGAAGATCCCTTAGAGCCAACAACACCACCCGGCGCACCGCCCCTACCCTACCCTGCCCGGAAACCTCGGGCCACCCTTCCACGGGAAGCTTCATGCCACCCCCAGCTCCAGGGTGCGGTCCGCCACCCGCTCGGCCAGGGTGCGGTCGTGGGTGGCCAGCACCACCCCTGCCTTCTTCCGGGCCTCGGCCAAGGTGGCAAGAAGGAGATCCCTTCCCCCTTTATCCAAGGCGGTCTCGGGCTCGTCCAACAGCCAGATGTCGGGGAAAAGAAGGGTAAGCCGGGCCAAGGCGAGCCTCTTCTTCATGCCGCTGGAAAAGGCGTAAAGGGGAAGGTCCCCGGGCAGGCCAAAGCGATCCAGGGCCTCTTCAGGTTCTTTGCCCTGGCGATGGAAGGCCAGGTCGTAAAGGAGGTGCTCCCGGGCGGTAAGGTGGCGGTGGAAGGCCGGAGGGTTGGGCAGGAAAAGGGCCCTGCCTGCCCGTTCCACCTGCCCCCGGGTGGGCTTAAGAAGCCCGGCCATGAGGCGCAAGAGGGTGGTCTTCCCCGAGCCGTTGGGCCCCAAGAGGGCCACCACTTCCCCCCGCTCCAGAGTAAAGGAAAGGTCCCGGACCACCCAGTCCCGGCCGAAGCGCTTGCCAACCCCCTCTAGGCGAAGCAGCATGCCTATACCAGTTTAGGGTTAGCCTCGAGGGGCAAACGTCCCGCCCCCTGCTAGAGGTACCTCTGCAACCACTCGGGGGTGATCCGCAGGAAGAAGGCGTTCAGGGCGGTGTAGGTGCCCGTAAGGAGCAGGATCCCCACTGCCAGGAGCACCACCCCCGCCAAAAGCTCCACCCGGTGGGAAAGCCGCCCGGCCCGCCTCAGCCACCCCTTAAGCCGATCGGTGAAAAGGGCCACCAGCAAAAAGGGCACCGCCAGGCCCAGGATATAGGCCAAAAGAAGCTCCACCCCACCCCCCACCGCCGTCAGGGTGAGGATGGCCCCCAGGATGGGCCCGATGCAGGGGGTCCAGCCCAAGCCCAGGCTGGCCCCCAGGAGCAGGGCCCCCAGGGGGCGCCCCGTCTCCCCCTCGTAGCGGAGGTTCACCCCCCATCTGGGCCTCAGGCCCAACATGTACAGGCCGAAGAAGATCAGGATAACCCCCCCCACCCGGGCCAGGGTCTGACGGTGCTCAAACAGAAGCCCGCCCACCAGGGTAAAGGGCAAACCCAGAAGGAAAAAGACCACCCCGAAGCCGAGCACAAAGAAAAGGGCGTTGAAAAGGGGGCGTCCCCGCTCTCCCCCCAGGTAGAAGAGGTAGGTGGGCACCAGGGGAAGGACGCAAGGGGAGAGGAAGGAGAGCACCCCCGCCAGAAAGGCCGCCGCCAAGGAAACGCTCATGCCTCCATCCTAGGGCAAGGTGAGCCAAGGAAAACGGCGCTTGGTCTCAGGGTCCAGATCCAAAAGCTCCCGAGCGGGCATCCTCACCTGGGGCAGGGTCTTCTGGTTGATGGGCTCGTGGGCCTCTATGATCCCGTTCATGTAGAGAAGGAAGGCCACCAAGTGGTAAACCTCTTCGTTGGTAAGGGTACCAGGCGCCCCAAAGGGCATGGCCCGCCGGATGTAGTCGTAAAGGGTGGTGGCGTACTGCCAGTAGTTGCCGATGGCAAACTCCACAGGCTCGGTGGCAGGGGTGATGGGAAAGGGCTCGGCCACCAACCGGTTGAAGGGGTACCCCTCCCCCCGGGCCCCGTGGCAGGAGGCGCACTTCTCCGCATAGATCCGCTCCCCTTCCTCCACCCTCCCCTCCCCCGGGGGAAGCCCCCGGCCGTCTGGAAGGACCACCGGCCTTAGGTCGTACTGGGCCGCCAGTTCCTCGGAGATAGGGGTACCCAGGTTGTACCGGGCTCCCACCGCCAGGCCCAAAAGGGCCAAAAGAACCAGGATGCGCTTAACCATCGAACACCTCCCCGCCACATCCACCCGCAGGCCCGAAGGCCTGCTGGCCCAAGGGCCTATCCCCGTTCACCACCCGGCCGTCGGGCAGGATGCGCCAGGCCTGAATGGCGTTGTAGTGGTAACGGTTGTTCCTGCCCCACTTCTTGAAGAACTCCTCCCGGGTAGGCTGGGTGTTCCCTTTCTCGTCCCAGGCCCGGCTCCAGAGGACCACCTCCTTCCCATCCCAGTGCCAGGGCATCTTGAAGCGCACGAAGGCGTAGCGCTCCACCGGGGGTTCCAGGGTGGCCTGGCGCCAGGTCTTCCCCTCGTCGAAGGAGATCTCCACCTTGGTGATCCGCCCGTACCCGCTCCAGGCCAGGCCGCGGATCTCATGGAAGCCCGGCTTGATCTGCTGCAGGCCCGAGGGGTAGGTGATGATGGACTCTGGGTCCATAACCCAGGTGAAGGCCAGCACCCGGCCATCGGCCATCACGTCGGTGTACTCGCTGGTTTCATCCTTGGCCATGGCGGGAAGGTCCGTGACCAGGATGCGCCTAAGCCACTTCACCTGGATGCTTCCCTCCCAGCCCGGCACCACCAGGCGCACGGGATAACCCTGCTCGGGGCGCAAGGCCTCGCCGTTTTGGGCGTAGGCCACCAGCACGTCCTCCATAGCCTTCTCCAGAGGCAAGGAACGGGTGTAGGCCACGGCGTCCATCCCCTCAGGGATGAGCCACCTGGCCCCCGGTTTCACCCCCGCCTCCTTGAGGAGCAAGGCCAAGGGAACCCCCGTCCAGCTGGCGTTGGAGGCCAGGCCCCGGCTACGCGTGGCGGTGAGGTTGGGGTCCGGGGGATTGCGGTAGCCATTTTGCCCGTTGCCAGCGCACTCAATGAAGTACGTGCGGGTCACGGAGGGGAAGCGCTTTAGGTCCTCCAAGGTGAAAACCAAGGGCCTTTCCACCATCCCGTGGATCACCAGGCGGTACTTGGCTGGATCCACCTGGGGCACCCCTCCGTGATGCCGCTCAAAATGGAGGCCATTGGGGGTGATAACCCCCTCCAGCTTCTCCAGGGGGGCGAAGTCGGCTCCGGAGTGGCGGGTACGCAGGTTGGGGGAGATGTAGCGCACCACTCCCTCCTCAAAGGGGCTCCTTTGGCCATACTCGGAGAGGGGGGCCCCCAGGGTCTTCATGGGGGCAAAGGTTTCCTCATCCCAAGGAGGCATCTGCGCTTTGGCTTTTAACAGACCCAAAACACCCCCTGCACCCAAAAGCCGGAAGAACTTCCTTCGGTCCATATACCCTCCCATCGTATCTTTTGCCAGCAAGAAAAACCCCACCCCTTTAGGGGCGGGGTAGGTCCTTAAGCTGGGCCGAACATGTCGTTCCAAATTCCCATAGCCCAGCCGATGGCGGCGGTGCCGTTGGCCGCCGAGCGCTGGTTGTCCACGGAACCCTGGGACTTGATCTGCTTGGCCGCCTCGTCCCAGGAGTAGTTGGCCGCCACCCAGATGGCCTCCTCCTTGTCCACGAAGGAGTAGCAGATGTTGTGGGGAAGCTCGGGGGGAATCTCCGCCAAAGGCTTGCCTTTAAGCCGTTCTGTCAGGTGCCGGGCCACGATGGTGCCGGAAACGTAGGCCACCATGCCGCTTTTGGGGTAAGGGGTGTTCCCGGTGATATCCCCCACCAGGTAGACACGGTCGTCCTTCTCCGAGAGGAAGTAGGGGATCTTCACGTTGGCCCACCGCTCCCCCAAGCCTGCGATGCGCACCAGCTCCCCCGCCTTCATGGGAGGAATGATGTTGGCCAAGGTGAAGGGCACATCCCCGAGCTCCGTCCTAACCACCTTCTTCTCGTAGTCCAAGCCGGTGATCCGGGTGTTAGGAACGTACTCCAGGTAGTCCTTGTAAAGCTCGTTGTAGGCGGCCAGGAAGCCCGGGGCCTTGGAAATGGGTTGGGGGTTGGCGTCCAAAACGATGACTTTCCCCTTAACCCCCTTGGTCTTGAGCCGCCAGGCCAGCATGGCCGCCCGCTCGTAGGGCCCAGGGGGGCAGCGGTAGGGAGGGTTGGGGATGTACATGACGAGCTCCCCACCCGTCTCATCGAACTGGTCCAGCATCCGCCTTAAGGCGACGTGCTCAAAGGGCTTGAAGCCCACAGGCATGAGGTGCTTCACCTCGGCGTAGCCCGGGATGGCCTCGTACATGTAGTCAATGCCCGGGGCTAGGACCAAGAAGTCGTAAGCCAGGTATCCACCGGTGGTCCGCACCAACCGCCGCTCCCGGTTGATGTCCAAAACCCTCTCCTGGACAAAGATCACCCCGTCCTTGACCACGTTGGTGTAGTCAAAGACCAGCCACTCCAGGGGCTTGACCCCGGCCAGGAAGAGGTTGGACATGGGGCAGGACATGAAGAGGGGCTTCTGCTCGATGAGCACCACCTCCACATCCACCCCGGACTGAACCAGCTTCCGGGCCGCCGTGGTGCCACCCCAGCCACCCCCGATCACCACCACCCGCGGCTTGCGGGTGCGGGGAAGAAGGGTGGCCGGGCGGCTGTAGAACTCCCGGGCGAAGGCTGGCCTCGAAATCGCCCCAGCAGCAGCCAAGGCCGCCCCCGTCTTGAGGACCTGACGCCGACTAACCTTGCCCATACTCCCTCCCTCTTCTTGACCAGCCTCTTATCGGCCAGGGCGGTAAGGAGTCCCGCCCGTGGCTTCCAGGATCTGGCTCATGACCTGGCGGGCTTCCTGGAGCATGGCCACCGCCGGGGTGCCCATCACCCCGGGCATGATGGTCATGAGCATGGGCTCGATGGCGCCCACCAGGACGTCATTGCCCATCTGCAGGGCGAAGAAGCGGCAAGGAGCGGCGAAGCCTCCCGCGGGCTGGGTGAGGAACATGATCCGGGCCCATTCGCTCTTGCAGGGCATGATCACGGTCACCGGGCCCACCTTCACGTTGGGCAGGAGGTTGAGCCCGTTGGAGGTGAGTTCCGCTTCCACCATAAGCACCACATCCTCCACTTTGGCGGAAGGCACGCGGTACATGAGGGCAGGCATCATGCCGCTAGAGGGATCGGGCATCATGGCGGGAGGCAGACGCTTCACGATGCCAAGCCGTCCCAAGGCCGCCTCGAGGCGCCACACCAGCCGCTCCACCTCACCCCCGTACACCTGGAGCATGGAGAAGAGGAGGCGCCCATCAAAGGCGCCCACCCTAAAGCTATTCCCCTGGCCGGTGATGAAGACCGTGGGAGGAAGGACGATGGCGGCCATGGGGTTTTTGGAAACCGCCTCGATGCTTCCCTTATCCGGCTTCAGCACCACCAGGCGGTACTCGGGGAAGCCCGGACCCGTCACCTGGCGCACCTGCTCCCCCAGGTTCAGAACCCGGTCCGCCTCGAGGCCCACCGACCTCAAGGCAGCAAGGGTCTTGGCCTCCACCTCTTCCAGGGAGCCCTTAACCTCCACCAGCAGCGACTGCGCCAAACCCAACCCCAAAAGGGCCACCAAAGCCAAAAGTTTCCTCATTACGAACCCCCTTCCACTTCCAGGCCAGTGTCCAGCCAGCCCTTGAACCCATGGGCAATGTTCTTAGCGTTCTTGTACCCAAGCGCTTGCAGGTAAGCGGTCACCACCATGGAAATGCTGCCCGAGTTGCAGTAGACCAGAATCAAGGTTTCCTTGTCCTTGGGAAGCTCCGCCAGGCGATCGGGTACCTGCCCAACGTAGATGTGCACCGAACCAGGAATGTAGCCCCTCTTCCGCTCCTCCTCCGTGCGCACGTCCAGGATAAAGGGATCAAAGAGAAGGAGGTCCCTGGCCTCGGTGGGATAAACCAGGTAGCTGGCGGGGGGCACGCGCTTGAGGAACTCCCCAAAGGCCTTCACCCAGTCCCCTCCGCCTCCCTGGGCCCGGGCCAGGGGAAGGAGGGGAAGAACAGTAAGGAGGTCGCGGCGGCGCATGGCTAGCGGGTGAAGAAGGGCAACTCCTCAAAGGAGTGCCCGGCCTTGGTGGCCTCGGCCAGCATGTACACCGTCAAGGCGATGTGGACATCGGAGTAGAACTCAGGCTTGGGGATGGCGATGGATTCGTAGCAGAAGTTGATGCGGTCCTCCATGGTGTAGAGCCGGTCCTCCTCAAACCGGTAGGCAGGCCACTCGTTGCCCAGACCCTGCTTGGGGCTCCGCACCGGGGAAAGCCGCACCCTCTGGCCGGCATACTGGTCGTGGCAGACGGCGCAGCTCATGTCCCGGGCCCCGGCACGGGTGTACCAAAGCTCCCGCCCCAGGTTGTACATGGCCAGCTCCGCCGGGTGCTTGGGCACCACCTGGATCTTGGCCTTGGAGGAGAAGGAAGCGATGTAGGCGGTGATCGCCCTAACCTCGTCCCGCTTGATTTCCGCCGGCTTATACCCCTGCACGGTCTGCATGCAGGTGTACACCCGGGTTTCCAGGTCCTCCACCCGCTTGCTGTCGGGGAAGTACCTGGGAAGGATGGCGTAGACTCCCTCCAAGACCCCCTTCCCCTTGCCGAAATCGCATTCCTCGAGGGTCTTGCCGCTCGGCCCCTTGCGGAAGAAAAGCTCCTTCCCCTCCTCCACAAAAAGATCCCCCGGGAGCACGCCAAAGGTCTCCAGGTACATCTGCCGCTGGCGCATGGCCTCCTCAAAGGGATCCAAGGGCTTTTGCTGCTGGGTGTACGCTCCCACGCCCAACAGGATCCCCACGGCCAGCACACCCAGGAAGATCAAGCGATTCCCTCTCTTCACGGCTCACCTCCGGTTGATGGGGGACTCGGGGTCCAGAAGGAAGGCCACCAGGTCGGCGGTTTCCTCCGGGGTAAAGAGGCCGTGCACCCCGCCCCGGTACATCAGGGAGCAAGGCACGAAGGCCCAGGCGTTGAAGATCTTCTCGTAGGTGTACCGCACCACCGCCTCCGAGGTGCCCCGCTGCCCATAGTTGGTCAGGCTCGGCCCCATGGTGCCGTGGGCCACCTCGCTGGCCACCCCGGCGTGGCAGGCGTAGCAGTTACCCCGCTTGGGATCGGTGAAGACCTTCTCCCCGTTTTTCCAGTCCCCCATGAGCTTGCCGTTCGCCGGGTACTTGATGAGGGCCTTCTGCTCTGCCAGGAAGGTCGGAATGAGGTCGGGGGGAAGCTTGTCCCGGTACTGGGAGCAAAGGACCTGCCCCTTGTCCTGGGAGAGCATCACCTTGGCGAACTCGTGGCCGCCCGCATGCAAAGCCGCCTCAAAGCGGGCCCTAAAGGGACTCACCTGGGTGAGACCAAGCCCCAAGAGCAGGGCCGAGGCCAGCAGTATCGCCGCTTTTTTGGTCATGAACCCACCTCCGGCACACGGTAATTGCGTCCCAAGACGCGCACGTTGGGCTTGGGCAAAACCCTTACGCGCCCAGCGGCTTTGAGGTACTCCTCGAGGACCTGGTAGATGGGCCTGGGCTCGTACCCTGCTTTGGCCTCCCCCACCCGCTGGAGCCTTCCCCCATAGGAGGCCGCCAGGTACCGGCGATTGGGATCCAGGGGCTTGCCGCCCACCTCCACCTCCCGGATGCGCTTGCCAACAGGGGCATCGGGGTCCAGCACGTAGCGGAGGCCGAAAACCCGGCTCACATCCCCGCCCTGCTGGTAGAAGGGATCGGGGGTAAAGACGTTGCTGGCGATGTCCTCCAGGGTGTTCCGGATCTGCTCCCCCCGTAGCCAGAAGAGGTAAAGGTCGGGGTAGGTAAAGCCCAGGTAGGCGTAGAGGTGGTCCCGGGTGATGGCCTGCCCGGGAAGGATGGTGGTGCCCCAGCGCACCGCTGGGCTGAAGACCAGGTCCACCTCGGGATAAAGGGCCTTCACCGCCTGCCCCACCAGCTCATCCCAGGTGGAGTAAAGGGTATCCCGCTTGTAAAGCAGGGACTCGGAAACCGCCAGGGGCTCGAGAAGGTGCTGACGGTGGGGAGCCAGGGTCTTTTCCAGGAAGGCCTCCACGTCGGGAGCTCCCGGGAGATGGCGGGCCAAAACCGGCAGAATCCTAAGCCGCAGGTTGGCGATGCCCCCCTTGGTGAGCTTCAGGTCCACCCGCATGAGCGCCTTACCGGCCGCGCTTCCCGCCACGATCCAGGTCTTGCCCACCCGCCAAGGGGAAGGGGTGAGGTCGTGGGTGTGTCCGGAGAGAATGAGGTCAATGCCCTTCACCCGCTCCGCCAAGGCCGCGTCCAGCTGGAGGCCATTGTGGGAGAGAAGCACCACAGCATCCGCCCCCTCGGCCCGGGCCTGGTCCACGGCCTCCTGCAAGCGGCGCACATCCAGGGCAAAGGAAAGGCCTTCCGTGAACTCCTCGGGGTGGGAAACCTTCACGTAGGGATAGGTGGCCCCCACGATGGCCAGGGCGTAGCGGCCCATCTGATGGATCCGGTAGGCAGGATAAAGGGGGTCGCCGAAAAGCTCATCCACCACGTTGTAGGAGAGGTGCTCGCCCTTAAGCTTCTTGAAGAGCGCCTCGGCCCGCTCCCGCCCCAGGGTCCACTCCCAGTGGGAGACCATGTGGTCCACCCCGACGAGGTTCTGCCAGTCCACGATGGCCTCTCCCTGGGTGAGGAGGGAAAGGCCGGAGTTGGTCCAGGTGTCCCCGCCGTCCAACACCAGGACCCTTCCCCCCTCGGCCTCCACCTGGGCCTTTTGCTTGCGGATGAGGGCGGCAAGGGCGCTCAGGCCCCCGATGGGACCGAAGGCCTTGGCCAGCTCCACGAAGTCCAGATAGCTGAGCAGGTAGGCCAAGGGGGTCTTCCGCTCCACCCCGTAGTAGCGCAGAATGGCCTCCCCGGTAAGGTAGCCGGGCCTCCCCATAAGGGGCTTAGGGGGGATAAGGTTGGGGGGCTCCATGAAGTAGTGGGGAAAGGCCTGGCCGTGGAGGTCAGAGAAGTAGAGAAGGGTGACGTCGCCGTAAGGGGGAAGCTCATAGAGGCGGGAAGGATTCTCCAGAACCTGGGCCAAAGCCTTGGGCCCAAGCCCTCCCAGGGCGGAAAGCCAAAAAAGAAGCTCCCTTCGGTTCATTTAGACCCCACCGCCGGCTTGGTGTTGAAGTCGCTTTCCGGATCCAGCAAGTAGGCCACCACGTCCGCGATCTCCTCGGGGGTCAAAAGCCCCTGGGCCCCGAAGCGGTACATGACCGTGCAGGGGAAGTAAGCCCAAGAGTTGTAGATGACCTCGTAGGTGTAGCGCTGGACCGCCTCGGACTGGCCTCTCTTAAGACCGTACTTCTCCAGGCTGGGCCCCACGTCCCCGCCCAGGTGCACCGGGGAGCCAAAGTGGCAGGAGAAGCAGTTGGCCTTCTGCAGGTTGTTGAAGATGGCCCCACCTTTCTTCCAGTCCCCCATGAGCTTGCCGCTTTGCGGGTACTTGATGAGGGCCCGCTGCTCCTCGAGGAACTTGGGGAGAAGATCACCGGGCAGGCGGTTGCGGTGGATGGAGCAAAGGGCCTGGTCCGGACGCTGGTTGAGGAAGACATCTGCGTAGGTCTTGCCACCCGTCTTGATGGCCTCCAGCTCGGAAGGGCCAAAGTACGACTGGGCCAAGGCCACCACCAGGGGCGCGGCCAAAAGGATGGGGATAAGCTTCTTCGCCTTCATCACCGCCTCCTCACCGCACGAAAGCCGGCCACTCCTCCACGACAGCCCCGTTGTTGTTGTAGGCCATGAAGAGCTCCAGGGCCAGGATGGGTAGGGAGTAAAGGGCGGGCTGGGGATGGCCGATATTGCCGTAGCAGGCCCGGATGCGGTCCTGCATGGTCCAGATCTGGTCGTTGGAGTAACGGTAGGCAGGCCAGTGGGTCCAGGACTTATCCTTGCCCAAGACATCCGCGTAGGGCAGGACCCCCGCCCGCCGGCCCACGTAGGTCACGTGGCAGGTGGCGCACCCTATATCCCGGGCCCCACTCCGGGCGTAAAAGAGCTTCTCGCCAAGAGCATAAAGCTCCCTTTCCTGAGGAAAGAGGAGGCGCACCTGGATGGGCTTGCCCGTGGAGAAGCTGGCGATATAGAAGGCGATGGCCACCACCTCTTGCCGCTTGACCTGGTCGGGCCGGTAGCCCTGAACCCGGGTCATGCAGGTGACGATGCGGCTATCCAGGTCCTCCACCTTGTTAGTGTCCAGGAAGTAACGGGGTAACCTGGCCGCCGCCCCTTCCAAGACTCCCTTCCCCAGGCCGAAATCGCACTCGGCCATGGTCTTGCCGCTTGGCCCCTTGCGGTTGAAAAGTTCCTTGCCCTGCTCCACGATGAGTTCCGTGGGCAGGATCCCCGCGGTTTGCAAAAGGAGTTGCTTTTGCCGCTTGGCCTCCTCCCGCGGGTCCACCTCCCCCTGGGCCAAGGCCAGGCCCAGCAGGAAAACCACGCTCACCATCCACCAGGACCGTAGAAGCATACCCTTACCTCCACGCCATGCCCGGCGCCCGGGGTTACCCCCCGGGCGCCACCCTTAGGCCAGCTCCAGCTTTACCGTACCCTCGCCGGTATCCCCGTCGGTGTCCTTAAGCTTGACGGTAAAGGTCCCTGCCTTTTCCGCCTTGAACATGAAGCCGTAAAGGGGGTTGGCGCTGGTGGAGGGACCGGGCTTAGCCTCGGCCACCTTCTCCCCCTCGAAGTAGACCTCCACCTGGTTGATGTACTTGGCGGGGATGATCTTGCCCTCGGCATCCCGGCGGGTGCCGGGTTCGTTGGGATGCTGGGCAACTACCTGGAGCTTGAAGTTCTCGCCCGCCTTAGGCTTGGCCGGGGTCAAACGAACAATAGTACGAATGGCCATCTTCTACCTCCTTAACCGCAGCCGCCCACGGTCACGCGGGTGCTGGCCGAAGCCAAAAGGAACTTGCCGTCCACCGTTTCCACCACCGCCCGGATGGCGGTGGTCTCCGCCAAGCGCACCCGGGTGGCGTAGTAGGGCAGGGCCTTCATGGGCATAAAGGCCACCAGGTGCGGGGTAGGGTTCTTGTCAGCGAAGAGGTGGATGGCCTTCACCTGGCTCGAGGGCAGGTTCACCTCCACCTCGGCGGGAACATTGGCCCCGCTTTCGGCAATGGCCGGCATGGTGAGCTTGACGAGGTTAGAGGGGGTAAGGTCCTTAAACCCCCTGCCCAACACCGCCTGCAGGGCCTTCTCCAGGTTGGCCAGGTCCTCACCCTCTAAACCCTGCGCCCTTACGGGAAGCCCCGCCAAGGCAACGGCCCCGAGGGCTACGCCAGTGGTCCTTAGAAACGCTCGCCTATTCACACACACCTCCCTTGGCACAAATCTGGCGCAGCTCCGAAAGGAACTGCGCCCGGGGCCGGCTGCCAAAAAACCGGCCCACCTCTTCCCACGCCCCCTTGCGGAAGACGAGGAAGACAAAGGTTGGGGTACCCGGCACCCGATACCGCCGGGAAAGCTCCTGACCCTCCGGGGTCTCGATATCCACGGAGGCCACCACGAAACGGTCCTCCAGGAAGCGGCTTACCTGGGGATCGGACAAAACGAAGGTGTTCATCTGGTCGCAGTAGGGACAGTGAGGGGAGTGAAAGTACACCATCACCACCCGCCCGTGGGTCTGGGCCAGGTCCAGGGCCGTGCCATAGGGATACCACCGGCCGAAGTCCGGAGCTGCCCAGGCCGCGGCCAAGGCGAGTAGGACAAGGGACCAAAGTACCCGGTATGCGTACATGTTATACACCGCCTGGGTACACCCAAGGACATTTGTACCCTAGCACCCCTCCTGGGGAAATGTCAAGCTCCTTTGACAGGGAGCCCCCTTTTCATAAAAACCCGCTTATGGAATCTCCCACCTCTTACCCCCAGGGACTATACCCTTAAGAATGGCTAAAAGTTTGGCCTCGCCAAAGGCCTTGACAAGGAACCGGGGACAAAATACCCTGATACCCCGGAGGGTAAAGATGAAGCGGACCCTAACGGCTCTCCTCCTGATCGGCAGCCTGGCCTTGGCCCAGGCGGACGGCGCCAAGCTCTACGCCCAGTGCGCGGGATGCCACCAGGCCAACGGGCAAGGAATACCCGGGGCCTTCCCGCCCCTGGCCGGGCACCTGTCCGAGGTCCTGGCCAAGCAGGGGGGGCGCGAGTACCTGATTAAGGTGCTCCTCTGGGGCCTTCAGGGCCAGATCGAGGTAAAGGGCGTGAAGTATAACGGAGTCATGCCTGCCTTTGGCCAGCTCAAGGACGAGGAGATCGCCGCCCTCCTCAATCACATCGCCACCGCCTGGGGCGACGACAAGAAGGTCCAGGGCTTCAAGCCCTTCACCGCCGCCGAGGTCAAGGCCCTGCGGGAAAAGAAGCTCACCCCCCAGCAGGTACTGGAGGAACGCAAGAAGCTGGGTCTGAAGTAGGGCGGGCCGGCAAGGAACCCCGGGCATGCCCGGGGTTCCTTGTTTAATGGAGGGGTGCTGGAGCTTTCCCTGGAAAAGCGCTTTCCCGGTTTTCAACTGGCCCTAGACCTTGCTGTTCAGGAAGGAGAGGTCCTGGCCCTCCTAGGACCCTCGGGCAGCGGGAAGAGCACCCTGCTGAAGCTCGTCGCCGGCCTCCTTTCCCCCGACCGGGGTTTCGTGCGCTTCCGCGGGCAGGACCTCACCCCCCTGCCCCCGGAAAGGCGGGGGGTAGGGTTTCTTTTCCAGGACTACGCCCTCTTCCCTCACCTTACCGTGGCGGAAAACATCACCTTTGGCCTGGTGGAGGCCCGTTGGCCCAGGAAGGAGCGAGAGGCACGGGTGAAGGAACTCCTTGAACGCATGGAGCTCACCCCCCATGCCCAAAAGCGCCCCCAGGAGCTTTCCGGGGGAGAGCAGCAACGGGTAGCCCTGGCCCGGGCCCTGGCGCCAAGGCCAAGGCTTCTCCTCCTGGACGAGCCCCTGGGAGCCCTGGACTTGAGGCTACGGGAGGAGCTTCTCTTCTTTTTGCGCAGGACCCTTCGGGCGGAAGGGGTGACCACCCTGGTGGTCACCCACGACCAGGGGGAGGCCTTCCTCCTGGCCCACCGGGTAGCCCTCCTGCGGCAGGGAAGGCTCGTGCAGGTGGGAGTTCCGGAAGAGGTGTACGCAAGGCCCAAGGACCTCTGGACCGCCCGCTTCCTCGGGCACAAGAACCTCCTCTCCCCGGAGGAAAGCCAGGCCCTGGGCTTGCCTGCCAAGCCCCACCTTCTTTTGCCCAAAGCCCTTCGCCTGGGAGGGGAGCACCCAGGGGTGGTGGAGGAACGGCTTTTCTTCGGAAACAGGGTGGGGCTTTGGGTGCGGCTTGGGAAGGTGCGGCTTTACCTCGAGGCCCTGGAAGGCCCCCCGGAGGGAGCCCAGGTCCACCTCCACCTGGATCCTTCCCAGGCGGTACCCTTGGAGGGATGAGGCGCTTCGCCCTCCTCCTAGGCGGCCCCCTCCTGGTAACAAAGGCCTTGCGGGAACGCCTAAGGGACCTCCGCCTCCTGGCGGCGGACTCCGGTGGACGGCACGCCCTGGCCCTGGGGCTTCCCTTGGAGCTATGGCTTGGGGACTTCGACTCAAGCCCCCCCTGGCTCCAGCAAATCCTTCCCGCCCCCAAGGAGGTGCTTCCCCGGGATAAGGACCGGACGGACGGCGAAGCCCTGGTGCGAAAAGCCTTGGAGCTAGGAGCCGAAGAAGTCCTCCTCCTAGGGGGCATTGGGGGCCGCCTGGACCACACCCTAGCCCACCTGGAGCTGGCCTTTCTGCTGGCGGAAAAGGGGATAAGGGTAGAGCTCACCGACGGGCTTACCCGGGCCTTCCCCCTCCCTGTTGGATTCCACGTCTTCCCCTTGGAAAAGGGGAGTTCCTTCAGCCTCCTGCCCTTCCCCGAGGCCACCTTGGCCGTGGAAGGAGCCCGCTGGAACCTTCCCTCCACCCCCCTTAAGGCCACCACCCTCACCCTGGAAAACCAGGCCCTGGGGCCCATCCGGGTGCGGGTGGAAAGGGGACGGGCGGTGCTTTACCTGTTCTAGCCGCCTTGACAGAGCCTTGAGGGAAGGCTACACTGGCTTTTGGCGTCAAGGCCGACGCCGTGCACACCTTGGGCCGCTAGCTCAACTGGTAGAGCAACCGACTCTTAATCGGTGGGTTACAGGTTCGAGTCCTGTGCGGCCCACCACGGAACCCCGGGGCCTTCCCCGGGGGTTTTCCTTTAGCATGGGGCCCATGAGGCTTCCCAAGACCCCCCTGGACCTCCTGGACCTGGACCTGCCCCGGGGCGAACCCTGGGGCTATGCCTTCGCCCAAAGCCTCCTCAAAGCCCCCTGGGCCTGGCGGGCTTTAAGGCCCACCCCGGGGCTTCTCCAGCTGATACGGCAGGACCTCGAGGTCCTCTCCCTGGAACTGGAGGGGAGGCGGAAGGAGTACCCTTTAGCCGACCTGGGGGAACGTCCCCCCCACCCCGCTGAGGAAGGGGCCCTGGCTGCCCTCCTCGCCCGCGACCCCGAGGCCCTAGTCCGGGTGCTCCAAGCCCACGGGCCCTATCCCTTTGCCCTCTACCGGGCCTTCCGCTTCGCTGGCGAGGTGCGCCCCCTGGGAAGCTACCGCCTGCCCCGGGAGGACGAACTTCTGGGCTACGAAGAGCAGCTTAAGGCCCTCAGGACCAATGCCCTCCGTTTCCTCTCGGGAAAACCCGCCCTCCACACCCTCCTCTACGGGGCCCGGGGCACGGGCAAAAGCACCGCCGCCAAGAGCCTTTTGCACCTTAGAGAAGCCCGCATGGTGGAGGTGGAGCCCAAGGCCTTGGCCCACCTGGAAAACCTGCTGGAAAGGCTGGCCCTCCTTCCCCATCGCTTCTTCCTCTTCCTGGACGACCTCTCCCTGGATCCCAAAGAGGAAGCTTTCCACCACCTGAAGGCCCTCCTGGAAGGAAGCCTGGAGGGCCCTCCGGAAAACGTTCTCTTGCTGGCTACTTCCAACCGCCGCCACCTGGTGCGCCAAACCGGGGAAAACCCCTTACCCGGGACCGACCCCACCGCCTGGGATGAGCTTCAGGACACCCTGGCCCTCTCCGAGCGCTTCGGGCTGGTCCTCACCTTCCCGCCCTTTGACAAGACCCTTTACCTGAAGGCAGTGGCCCACCACCTGGGCCGCTCCTTGACCCCGGAGGAGGAAAGGGAGGCCCTGCGTTTTGCCCTGCAAAAAGGCTTCTCCGGGCGCGTGGCCCGGCAGTTCGCCCGAAGCCTGCTTTAAAGCCCCGCGTGCCTTAACGCCGCCTCCACGAAGCCCGCAAAGGGAGGGGAGGGGCGCATGGGCCGGCTTTTGAACTCGGGGTGGCTTTGCAAGCCCAGGAAGAAGGGGTGGTCCCTGAGCTCGATGGCCTCCACCAGCCCCGCCCCCCGGCCCCGCATCCCCGGGGTGGTGGCGGAGATCACCAGCCCAGCCCGCTCCAACTGGTCCACGTAGAGGGGATTCACCTCGTACCGGTGGCGGTGGCGCTCCAGCACCTCCTCCTTGCCGTAAAGGCGGTGGAGGAGGGTACCCGGGCGGATGCGCATGGGCCAGTCCCCAAGGCGCATGGTGCCTCCCAGGCCCTCCACCTCCAGCTGTTCGGGCATCAGGTCGATCACCGGGTGGGGGGTGTAGGGGTCAAACTCCGTGGAATTGGCCCCCTTGAGCCCGGCCACATGCCGGGCAAACTCGATCACCGCAATCTGCAACCCCAGGCAGATGCCCAGATAGGGGATTCCCTTTTCCCGGGCGTACTGGGCCGCCCGCACCTTACCCTCAATGCCCCTCACCCCAAACCCTCCTGGGACGAGGATACCGGAAACATCCCGGAAAGCCTCGTCCAAATCGGCTCCCTCGAGGCTCTCCGCATCCACCCACTTCACCTCCACCCGGGCCCCGTGCCGGATGCCCGCATGCTTCAAGGCCTCCAGAAGGGAGAGATAGGCGTCCGGCATCTTCACGTACTTGCCGGCGATGGCGATCCTCACGGTGCGCTCGGGGTGCTTCAAAACCCGAACCGCCTCCTGCCAGAAGGAAAGGTTGGGGAAGACGGCCTCGAGGCCCAGGGCCCTTTCCACCACCCGGCCCAGGCCCTGCTCCTCAAGAAGGAGGGGTATCTCGTAGATGTGCTCCACATTGGGGCTGCTGAACACATGCCCAGGGCGCACATTGGTGAACAGGGCCACCTTCCTGCGCACCTCCTCCGGCACCGGTTTCACCGAGCGGAGAACGATGGCATCGGGCTGGATGCCCACGCTCCTTAGGGTGGCCACGGAGTGCTGGGTGGGCTTGGTCTTGAACTCCTCGCTGGTTTCCAGGTAGGGGACCAGGGTGAGGTGGATGTAAAAGGTGTTCTCCTCCCCCTCGTCAAAGCGAAACTGGCGGATGGCCTCCAGGAAGGGAAGGCTCTCGATATCCCCCACCGTGCCCCCCACCTCCACCACCACCACCTCGGCCCCCTGCTCCTCCGCCACCTTGCGGATCCGGTCCTTGATCTCGTCGGTGATGTGGGGAATCACCTGCACCGTCTGGGAAAGGTACTCCCCCCGGCGCTCCTTCTGGATCACGGAAAGGTACACCTGGCCCGTGGTGAGGTTGTTGCCCCGGGAGAGGTCCAGGTCCAGGAAGCGCTCGTAGTGGCCGATGTCCAGGTCGGTTTCCGCCCCGTCGGCGGTGACAAAGACCTCCCCGTGCTCATAGGGACGCATGGTCCCCGCATCCACGTTCACGTAGGGGTCGATCTTGATGGCGGTAACCCTATACCCCCGGGCCCGAAAGAGGGCTCCCAGGGAAGAGGTGAGGATGCCCTTGCCCAGGCTGGACACCACACCCCCGGTGACAAACACGTACTTCCTCGGCCTTTGCGTGCTCTCGGAAACCCCGTTCACGGGACTTCAGCCTACCACATCTGGCAAAAGACCCCGGGGTTATGGTACAGTCTTCTTTGGCGTTCTTGCGGGGTCCCCCGATCCCCCGGCAAGAACATGGTGCCTGGCACACAGAGTTGAAGGAGGGCCCAAACGCATGCAGCCCAAGACGTACATACCCAAGGAGATCGAACCCCGGTGGGTTCTCATTGACGCCGAGGGCAAAACCTTAGGGCGGCTGGCCACGCAGATCGCCACCCTGCTACGCGGCAAGCACCGCCCCGACTGGACCCCCAACCTTCCCATGGGCGACTTCGTGGTGGTGATCAACGCCGACAAGATCCGCCTCACCGGCAAGAAGCTGAAGCAGAAGATCTATACCCGGTATAGCGGCTACCAGGGGGGCCTGAAGGAGATCCCCGCGGAAAAGATGCTGGCCACCCACCCGGAGAGGGTGCTGGAGCATGCAGTAAAGGGCATGCTCCCCAAAGGGCCTCTGGGGCGGAGGCTCTTCAAGCGCCTCAAGGTCTATGCCGGCCCCACCCATCCCCACCAGGCCCAGAAACCCGTTAAGCTGGAGGTCAAGTGATGGAGCAGTACTACGGCACCGGTAGGCGCAAGGAAGCGGTGGCCCGGGTCTTTTTAAGGCCCGGAAGCGGTAAGATCACCGTGAACGGCCAGGACTTCCAGGAGTACTTCCAGGGTTTGGTGCGGGCGGTGGCGGCCCTCGAGCCCCTGAGGGTTGTAGACGCCCTGGGGCGCTTTGACGCCTACATCACCGTGAAGGGGGGTGGCAAGAGCGGCCAAATCGACGCCATTAGGCTGGGGGTGGCCCGGGCCCTTCTCCAGTACAACCCCGACTACCGCGCCAAGCTGAAGCCCCTGGGCTTCCTCACCCGGGACGCGCGGGTGGTGGAGCGGAAGAAGTACGGCAAGCACAAGGCCCGCCGGGCACCCCAGTACTCCAAGCGCTAAAGAAGGCCCGGCTCCAGCCCCTGGGAGAGGATCCCGGGGGCTTTTTCCAACTCCCGAAGGGCCTCCTGAAGCTCTTTTGGCGAGAAAACGTGAACTTTTTTGTGCCTTAAATAGACCAAACGGGCTTCAGCCTCCACCCCCCAGGCCCGCCGCACCGCCTCCCAGTAAAGGGCTAACTGCAGGCGGTAATGCTCCGGGGCCACCCTCTGGTCGGTCTTGTAGTCCTCCAGGTACCAACATTCCCCCACCCGGTAGAGCCGGTCCAAAACCCCTTGCCAAACGGTACCCGCATGGGACAGGGCTAAGGGAAGCTCCACATGATCCTCGTCTCTAGCCTCCAAGCCCGGGAGGAGGCTTCCCAGCATCTCCCGGTAGGAGCCAAGAAGCCCCTTGACCTCCTCGAGAAGCCGGGCCTTTTCCTCCTCCTCAAACGGAAGGGCCACCTCCTGCAGGAGGAGAGCCTGCATCCTGGCCTCGTCCCCTGGATCTAGGTCGCGGGCGAGGGCGTAGTGGACCAGGGTTCCCAAGGCCCGCGCGAACCCGGGAAGCCCCTCGGCCTCCAGGGACTCGCCCAAGGGCAAGGGTTCCCCTTCCGCCTTGCGGTGGGCGCTCGGGGAATAAACCGGAGGAAAGGGCTTGGGGGGTAGGATCAAGGAGGCATAGGGAGCAGGCTGGGGAGAAGGCATGGGGGAAGGCGGAGGAAACCTCGGCACTCCCTTTCCGTCATGCACCCGCACCCGGGAATCCCCGGACTCGGGTCCCAAGCCCAGGGCCGCAAGGGCCTTAGCCCAAGGACCAGGATAGGAAGAAGCGCTCCCTGTAAGCACTAGGACGTCCCGGGCCCGGGATAGCGCCACGTAAAGGAGCCTTAGGGCCTCCTCCTTCTGAGCCCTTCTCAAAACTGGCCTTACCTGCTGATAGGCGGGTGTGCCCTTCAGGGCCACCTCCCCTCCAAGCCCCACCAGAAGGGCCTCCTCCTGCAAGCGCTCCTTCCGGGAAAGGTCAAAGACCCCCACCACCGGCCACTCTAACCCCTTGGCGGCATGCACGGTGAGGACATGCACTCCCTCCCCTCCTTCGGGCAGCTCAGCAGCCTCGGGATCCCTTGCCCTTACCTTCAGCCAGTCGAGTAGGGCCTCGAGGTCGGGGAAGCGCTCGGAAGCTGCCAGGAGGAGAAGGGTATCCAGGTTGGTGCGGGCCCTTTGGGAAAGCCGCATAAGGAAGGTCTCGTCCCTCACCAGGGCCTTTAGCGCTTCAAAGGGGTGTTTTCCCGCAAGGGCCTTAAGCCAGCCCAAGCGGCTTTGTACCTCCGGAGGCAGGTGGACAAGGGGATCCTCCTCCTTGAGAGCCTTCTCCATCCGTCCAAGATCCAAGCCCACGAAGGGGCCCCGCAGGAACGCCATAAGGGAGAAGCGCTCCTCCGGGGAAGGCGTACCCTCCAGGAGGCCAACCCTTAAGGCGTGGTAGATGTCCCGCACCTCCAGGCGGCTAAAGAAGCTCCGTCCCCGGCGGATACCGTAAGGTACCCCCAGGGCACGGAAAGCTCGCTCCAGGTAGGGAAGGCTGGTGCGGCTTCGCACCAAGACAGCCATGTCCGAGAAGGCATAGCCTTCCTCCTTGAGAGCCAAAAGCCTCTGGGCCAAAATCATGGCCTCCTGCAGGCGCTTTTCCTCGAGGCTTCCCTCCCCGACCACCCAATGCACTTCCACCCGGCCTTCTCCTTCCCGCCTGGGCCGCACCAAAACCCTTTCCGGCTCAGGAAAGAACCTCTCCACGAAGGCGTTTAAAAAGGCGGCAAGTCCTTGGGCGTGGCGGAAGGTTTCCCCAAGGGGACGCACCTCCTCAGCCCTTCTCAAGGCCTCGCGGAAAACCTCCACCTGGGCGTTGCGGAAAAGGTAGATGGACTGCTTGGGATCCCCCACGGCCACCACCCTAGCTCCCGCCTCCTCCAGGGCCCGGAAGAACCGCCCCTGCAAAGGGTTTACATCCTGGTACTCATCCACGAGGAGATGGGGAAAGCGCTCCACCACCCTCCTTACTGCCTGGGGATGTTCCAGAAGACGAAGGGCCAAGGCCTCGAGATCCCCTGGCCCCAGCATCTCCACGGTCCGCCTCCGGTAAGCCGCCAGTACCTCCTGGAAGAGGGCAAAGATTCCTTCCGCCCCTGAGAGGGGCTTGAGCTCGGCCGCCAGGGAGCGCTTCCTGTAAAGGGTCAAGAGCTGGTCCAAAAGCCCCTCCTTCTGCAAGGGGTCTATACCCTTCAGATAGAGGAGGCTCCGGGCTTCTTCCAAGAAGAGGGTTTCGGCCAAAAACTCGTCTAAGATGGAGAAATCCGGGTCCAAGGAGAGGAGAGGGGCAGTGTGGCGAAGGGCCGCGGCCATGAAGCCGTGAATGGTGGTAAAAAGAGCGCCGTGCGCCTCCCGCCTGGCCTCCTTCCCCTCTAGGCCCTCTAAGGCCCCCACCTCCTGAAGAATGCGCCCCCTGAGCTCCTCGGCGGCCTTACGGGTGAAGGTGACGGCGGCCATGCGCCTTAAGGGCACCCCTTGGCGCAGAAGGGTCAAAAGCTCCTGCACCAGGGTATGGGTCTTCCCCGTACCCGCCGAGGCCACGTAGAGCTTCACAGCTCCTCCTTTCGGCAAAGGTCCTCGAGACCGCAGGTATGGCAGTAGGGGCCGGGCTTCGGAGGAAACGCGCCTTGACGCCACAGCTGGTAGGCTTCCCTTGCTCGCTTTCGTACCTCCCCCACCGCCTTGGGAAGTTCCTTATCCGAACTTTGGCGGTATTGGAGGGAAGGCCTCCCCATCCAAGGCCAGATCCAAAGCCTGACCTCAGCGACATCCTTCCGGTTCACCAGGACCCCGAGGGCATACCACTCCGTCCAGCGCTTTTGAGGATCCAGGTCCGGCTCCCCATCCTGGGGGAGGAGGCGGTAGAGGTGGACCACGTTCCCCTCCCGACGAACCCCATCCAGGCGCAAGGGGGGCTTCCCAGGCAAGGAAAACCAGAAGCGCATACCCTCCCAGTGGGCGCGGTGGGCCTCAAGCCAAAGGCCCACCTCAGGATGGGCCAGAAGCCTTTCCAGTTCCGCGGGAAGAAGGTGCCAACCCAGGGCCCCATCCCGCACCTTAAGGCCAAAGCGTTCCACATAGGCACGAAAAGGGCATTCCCGGAAACGGCGGAGGACCTCCAGGTGGGGCGGGGGCTCCTGCCCCGAGGGTAAGGGTGGGGCAAAGGAATTATGGGGTAAGGCCTCGAGGCGGCTTGCAGGCGGCAAGGCCTCGGGCCTATCTCCCCTTTCCAAGGGCAGGTGGAGCCCAGAAGGGCCGGCCTCGGGGTAGAGGAGGAAGACCTCCTCCCCCCGGGTGGAAACCTCCTCCCGGAAGAGGGGATCAAGGCCCCTCAAGCGCCGGACCAGCCCCTTTAAAAGTCCCCTTTCCCTTAGCTCCTCCAGGAGAAAGTAATCCTCCCCTTCCTTCAGGCTATACCGCCCCGCCACCCACTCCAACACGTACGCCCTTCGGGCCCTCACCCCCATGGCCCGAAGGGGAGGAAGGAGGGAAACCCCCCGGTTGGGCTCCGGAGAAAGGCTCTCGTCCAGTAAGAGGCTTCGCCACCAGGCTAAAGGATTCCCTCTATCCGCCCTCAAGGCCAGCCGCAGGCGGGAAAGGAAGGGCTCCTTGAGAGAAACCCCCAGGTGTTCCAAAGCACCTTCCGCCCAGGCCAGGACATCGGGCCCTGGGGTGCGGAGCTCCTGGAAGGCCCGCCACTCCTCCCCAAGCCCCTCCCGCTCCGCTAGGGCCTCCAAGGCCTCCTCTCCCGCCAAACCTAGCCTTAGGGCCTTTCTGCCCAGACGAGAAAACCCCAGGACCAGGAGGTCCCGTCCCGTGGGGTAAGGGTTCAGGAGAGCCAAGACCCTTTCCCCCTCTTCGGTGTCGGCCAGGGCCCTTTCCCGACCATCGAAGAGGGGGAGGCCGTACTCGTCCTTTAGAAGGAGAAGCCCTCCAATACGCTCCTCGGGGGCCACCACCAGGACCTCCCAGGGGTCTAACCCCTCCCCACCCATCTCCCTGGGAACCAGGGCCCGCTTCAAGGCCCTTAAGAGGTAACGGCTTTCCTCCACAGGGTTGGCCAGGGCCAAGACCTGCTTCCGCACCGGCCTCGAGGAAAGAACCCGCCAGGGCTTCAAGTCTTCCGGGAGAAGTTCCAGGGTGAGAAGGACGGGTACCTCCTGGGCCAGGCGCTTAAGGAAGCGGAGGTCCAAAGGACCCACCTCCCGGAAGCCGTCCACCACCACCAGATCGGGCCTCGGGAAAAGGCGAAGGGGCACGCGGCCCGCCCGGTGGCGGAAGTCGTCATAGTCCAGGGCCTTTCCCTTCAGGCGCTCGTAGGCAAGGTAGACCCGCCTGAGCCTTCCTGCTTCCCCCTCCTTGGGTAGGGCAAAAGGGGAGAGGCCATAGCGCTTGAGTTCCGCTATCGCCCGGGCGAAAAGCCGGGCCTCCCCGGGGGCGACCCCTTCCCCGTAGAGGCTTCTAAGGGCCTCTCCCACCAGGGCCACCCTTCCCGCCCCGGGAAGCAAGGGCCCAAGCCGGCCCACCTCCGCCAGCACCCGGTAGTAAAGGGCCTGGAAGGACATGAACTCCAGGCCCAGCACCGCCTCTTCCCCCCCGAAAAGGCGGTACACGTAGGCCCTTTGGTGGGGCAAGCCCACCCAGTAGACCCTCCCCCGCCGATTCAGGACCTCCAAGGCCCATTCCCGGGCCAGGGTGGTCTTCCCTGAGGCAGGGGGGCCTAGGAGGGGATAGAGACCCGGCTTCATATGGGGGCATTTTAAAACCGCAAGGCCCAGGAGCCCGCCCTTTCGTACGAAACCACATCCCTTTAGTCCTCCAGGAAAAAGGCTTGCGGAAGGGATTTTCTGGGTCCTCCGAGCTGGCTTCCGCCAGGTTGGGGTGATATCAGGGGATGGCCTCCGGGGAAAGGGGCAGGGGGGTGAGATCCGAGCCCAGGCGCAACACCCCAACCACCCGCCCCCGGTGGAGGACAAAACAGCGGTACCCCTCCGGCAGGACCAGCACCCGCCGGGCCAGGGAGAGCTCCCGCAGGAAGAAGAAGGGGCGCATCCGCATGGGCTTTCCGCGGATGGGACCCATGTAGGGCATGGGCCTGCCCCCCTCGAGGGCCAAGAGAAGCAGGGGCCTCTCCCCCACCGCCTGGCCCAGGACCAGGACCAGGGTATCCCCTTCCCGGTAGAGGGCCTGGACCTCGAGGGTCCGCACCACCTTAAAGCATCGCGCCAGCACTTCCTCCGGCGAGGGACCAAAGCCCTTGGGGCCCTCCTCTCCCAGGGCCCAGCCCCCGAGGGCCAGGAGGAGGAAGATCCCAAGCCACCGCATCCTGCCCAGTCTGACAGATCCGGCCTTGGACCCTCTCTTGCCCATATCCGCCCCGGGATGGGGCTTACCAGGATCCCCACCCTGGCTTGGCCAGGGTGGGGTGGGGTTAGAAGCCCCGCTCGGCCGAGATCAGGGCCAAGGCCGCCCGGGCCAACAGGAAGGCCCGGCCAGGCTCCTTGGAAAGCCTATTCTTGGCCTCGGCCACCAGATCCTTCACCAGGCTATCCTGGGCCCGGTAGTAGGCGAGCTCCTTCTCCGCCCGGTCCACTGCCCCCGGGGCCCTCTGGGCAAAGCGGGCACTCGAGCCCGGTCGCCCCTTACCCCACGGGGCAAAGGCATGGGCCCTGGGTCCAAAGGGATGGTGCATCCCCATATGGGGGGCTGGCCTCGGCCCCCGGGCCTGTACCTGGGGTTCCCCTGAGGCCGCCCGGAAAAGAAAAAGGGCGGCCTGGGCCTCCCGCGCCGCCTTGAAGTACGCCTTGGCCTCGTAGCTCTTCTCCGCCCGGGCCTTCACCTCCTTGGCCCAGGCGAGAAGCTTTTCCTCCCCCGTGGCCCCTTGGGCCACCGCCTGGAGCCTGGCCAAGGCCGCCGAGGCTACCGCCGCCTGCCGGTAATCCGTGCCTTGGGCCAAGGAAAGGCCCGCCATCAGGAGAACCAAACCCATGAGCACCTGTTTCATTCCCTCTCACCTCCGCACTGGAGGCTATCCCCTCTGGCTAAAGGGCGCATCGGGCGAAACCTTAAGGGAAGCCAAAGGCAGGTAAAGCCCCACCGCCGCCCCGTCCTGGTTCTCCACCCTTGCCCTTCCCCCATGGGCCCGGGCCACCGCCGCCACCAAGGCGAGGCCCAGGCCCGTGCCCCTTCCCCCATGGGCAAAGGGCTCCAGGGCCCGGGGCAAGAGCTCCTCGGGGAAGCCAGGTCCGGAGTCCACAAGCCAAAGCCAAACCCCCTCCTTGTCCCGCTGGATCCTGGCCTTAAGGGGTAGCTTCCCGTGGCGGCGGGCGTTGTCCAACACGTTTTCCACCGCCAGGGCGAGAAGCTCAGGGTCCGCCAGAACCTGGCCTTCCCCTTCCACCTCCAGGCCCCATCCCCCCAAGAAAGCCCGCAGGTCCAGGGGGATGAGCCTGGGGGAGGTGGCCTCGAGGCGGGATAGCCTGAGGAGCCCGGAGAGCAAAGCCTCCATCCTCTCCGCCTCCCGTAAGGCCCCGGCGAGGGCCCTGGGTTCGGGCTTGCGCAGGAGCACCTCCAAGTACCCCTTCAAGGCAGCCAGGGGATTGCGAAGCTCGTGGGAGGCATGGCGGGCAAAACGGCGGGCCGACTCCTCCTTCTCGGAAAGCTCCCTAAGAAGCCCCTCCACCTGGGCCAGGCGGCTGTTCAAGGCCTCCACCAAGGGCCTTAGCTCCGCCAAACCAGGGTTGGGAAGGGGGCTTAGGTCCTCAGGCCGCCGGGCCTCCAAGAGCTTGGCCAGCTGCCCCAGGGGACGAAGAGCCCAAGCGAGCCCCAGGGCGGAGAGCAGAAAGATGGCCAAAAGCACCCCTCCACCCCAGGTGGCGTAGAGGAGGAGAAGCCTCCGCCCCAGGCCGGCGACCCCCTCCAAGGGGACCGCCAGGCCGAACCCTCCCTCCCCCCGGGGCAGGGCCACGTAGAGCACCCCCCGCCACACTCCCTGGTAGGCTCGTCCCTGAGCAAGGGCCTCGAGGAGACCGGGGGGAAGGTTGGGGGAGGGCACCTCGGTGAAGGCCACGCCCTCCTTCCCTATCACGAAGCCCGTGCCGCCCCCATAGACCTGGGCCAGGCGGAAAAGCTCGAGAAGAAGGGCCTCCTCTTCCCCAGGCCCCTCCTCCCCAAGGAGGTAAAGCCGGGTGTAAAGGGCCCGGCGCAGGTCCTCGCTGGCCGCTCCTTCCGCCTCCCTGGCAGAAAGGAAGGCCAGGGGCAGGGCCAGAAGCAAGAGGGCCAGGAAGAGAAGGGCAAAAAGCCTCCCCCTAAGGGAGGAAAAGGCGGTAGCCATAGCCGCGCACCGTCTGGATGGGGTTAGGCTCCCCCAGGACCTTCCTCAGGAGGGAGAGGTGCACCTCCAAGGTGGCGGGGTCCACCTCCTCCCCCCAGACCCTCAGCATCAAAGCCTCCTTGGAAAGCACCTCCTCCGGGGACTCCAGAAAAGCCTTCAGGAGGAGGAACGCCTTGGGGGGCAGGGAAAGCCTCCTCTCCCCCCGGAAGGCCTCCATGCGCCTGGGATAAAGCCTCAGGTCCTTGTAGGCCAAAACCTCCGGGGCCTCCTTCCCCCTATGGGCACGGCGCCAGAGGGCCTCGAGGCGGGCCAGGAGCTCGGAGAGGCTATAGGGCTTGACCAGGTAGTCGTCCGCCCCCTCCTTGAGGCCCTTCACCCGCCACTCCACCGCATCCAAGGCGGTGAGCATCAGCACGGGCACCTCCGAGCGAGCCCGGATATCCTTAAGCAGGGAAAAGCCATCCCTTTCAGGCAGGAGCACGTCCAAAATCACCACCTCCGCCCAGGGAAGGAGGCTTAGGGCCTCCTTTGGGCTCTCCGTGGCCTTGACCTCGTGCCCCTCGAGGGAAAGCCCCAGCTCCAAGGCCTCCCGAACCCCTGGGTCGTCCTCCACCAGAAGCACCCTCATGCCGGGTTCCGCCAAAGGGCAAGGCCCCGCACGGGGGCGTACACCTCCAAGGGCGGCAGGGCCTCCCCGGTCTTCAGGTCTATGCGATGGATGCGGCTCGCCCCGCGCCTGGCCGCATAGAGGATGCCCCCAAAGGGCAGGAGCTCCACCAGGCTCATGCGGTCCTCCCCCTCCAACAGGGGCAGGGTGTAGGAGGCGATAAGGGACCCGCCAAGATCCAGCACCCGCACCTTGGCCGCTTCCACATCGTAGAGGTAAAGCCTCTCCCCCTCCACCCCCACCCCACCGAGAAGCCTTAGCTCTTCGCTTCCCTTGGAGCGGCGGAAGGCGTAACGGGAGAGGTAGCGTCCATCCAAGGCCAGGCGCTGTACCTGGCGGTTGCCGTAGTCCAGGACGAAAAGGAACTCCGGCGTGGCTACCAAGGCCTTGGGATCCTGGAAGGTGCCCCGGCCCGGCCCCTGGCCACCAAAGCGCCCCTGGTACTGTCCCTTCAAATCGAGCCGGCTCACCGTGGCGGTCTCCGAGTCCAAGACGAAAAGGCTACCGTTGGCCACCGCCAGGGCCGCAGGAAAGAGGAACTCCCCGGGCTTCATGCCGTAAGGCCCGGTGGAAAGGAGGAGCTCCCCTTCCGGGGAAAAGCGGTGAAGGAGCTTGGCCCCGTGCTCAAAAACCGAGACCCAGATGCCTCCCTCCCCATCGGCGGCCACGGAGAGGGGAGGGGCTGGGAAATGGCCCGGACCGGAGCCAATGCCGGAAAGGAGCCGGGCAGCGGTACCGGAAAGGTCCAGAAGCCGCACCGTGCCCTTCTTGGCCTCCACCCCCAAGAGCAGGTAGAAGGGGTGGGGCAGGCCCCGCTCCTCCTCCCACGAGCCAGAAAGGCCCCGGATCACCTCGTCCAAGGAGGGGCGCTTGGCCGGGTCCTTTTCCAGCATCTTCAAGACCAGGTCGGAAAGAACCTGGGGAATCTGGGGATTGAGCTGCTTAGGAGGGGTGGGCACCTGGAAGATTTGCTGGTGAATCACCGTCTCATACCCCCCGGTGAAGGGGGGCTGGCCGGTGAGGGCCTCGTAGAGAACGATACCCAGAGAGTAGATGTCCGAGCGGTGGTCCAGCTTCTGGCCCTTGGCCTGTTCCGGGCTCATGTAGACCGGGGTGCCGATGCGGGCCCCAGTGATGGTGAGGCGGGTGAGCACCTTACCGGCGGCGATACCAAAATCCATGAGCCGCACCCCCCTGGGGTCCACTCCATCCTCCCTGAGGGCCCCCTTGAGCACCATGATGTTCCCCGGCTTGATATCCCGGTGGACGATGCCTTGGGCGTGGATATGCTTAAGGGCATCGGCCACCCGTGCGAGGATGGCCGCCGCCTGCCTCAGGGAAAGGCGCCTTTCCTCTATGAGCTTGTCCAGACCCTCCCCCTCCAGGTACTCCATGGCGATGAAGTGCACCCCATCCACCTGGCCATGGTCGTAAACCTTGACGATGTTGGGATGGTCCATCTTGGCCAGGACTTCCGCTTCCCGGTGGAAGCGGCGCACGAAGCGAGGGTCGCCCAGAAAGCGCTCCTGGGGAACCTTGAGGGCCACCAGGCGGCCGGTTTTCTTGTCCTTAGCCTTGTACACGGTGGCCATGCCCCCCACGCCCACCTTCTCCAGGATCTCGTACTGCTTTTCCAGAGCCCGGGCCTCCTCCGTGGTCTTGGAGGTGGAGGAGACCCGTCCCTGGGTACGGGAGCGCCTTGGGATCCTCCGCCGGGGACCCAGGTAGACCCGGGGTGAGGCCAGCAACCCCAGGCCCATAAGCAGCCAGGGGAAAACCACCTCCGCCCGGGCCCCCGTGGCCCAGGCGGCTCCCGAAAGGAGGAGCAGGAGGAACCATAGGGCCCAAGGGGAAAGGCGGGAAGCCAGGGCTGCGGTGAGGAGAACCAGGAGGAAGGCCAGAAGCCCCTGCATCACTCCACCCGTAAGGCCACGGCGGTGACGTTATCGTCCCCGCCCCGGCGCAAAGCCTCGGCCAGAAGGCCCTCGAGGCCCGCTTGCAGGTCCTTGCCCAAGACCCACTCCTCCTCGGGCACCAAGCCATAAAGCCCATCCGTGACCAAAAGCACCCCCTCCCCTGGGGCGAGGTGCACTTCCTTGAGGTCAAAGCGAGCTTCCGGCAGGCCCAAGGCCCGGGTGAGGACGTTGCGGTAGGGGTGATGCTCAGCCTCCGTGCGGGTCAGAACCCCTTCCCTCAAGCGCTCCGCCACCCAGGAGTGATCCTCGGTGAGCCGCTTAAGCCCCTTGGGGGTGAGGTGGTAGGCCCGGGAGTCCCCGATATGCCCCACCACCCCCTCCTTGAGCCAGTCCGCATAGAGGAAGGCGGTGAGGGTGGTGCCCATGCCCTTTTTCCCAAGCCTTTCCGCCTCCTTTTCCACCCGCCTGGCCGCCAGGGTGAAGGCCTTCTCCATCACCTTGGAGAGACCCACCGCTGGCCGGCCCCCCTTCAGGTGCTCCGCGTAGGCCCGCACCGCCTCGGAAAGGGCCTCTATGGCCACCTTGCTGGCCCACTCCCCTGCCTCCATACCTCCCATGCCGTCGGCTACCGCCAGGAGGAGGAGGTTGCCCTGGGGAACCTCGAGGCGCATCACCCGGTGGAAGTCCTCGTTGTTCTGGCGGCGGCCCACGTGGGAGACCGCAGCCACGCTGTACCGGGGAGCAAGGCGCATCGGACCCATTATAGGATGAATGGGTGGAGCACCTGGCCGACCTGGTGGACCTCTACGAGTATCGGGTGGAGGACCTGGCCGCAGGCCGCACCCCTAAAGGGGGGAAGAGGGCCCTTTTGCAACTGAGGGCCTTCCTCATCCAAACCCGCCTGCCAGGGCCCTTGGCCAAACGCTTCCGCCAGGCTGATGCTCGCTTCAAGGCCCTGCGGCAAAGCCTCAACCCTTCCCAGCCCGTGGAGCCCCCTTCCCTGGACCTCCCCACCCCGGCCCTGGAAAACCTGGAGGAACCCAGCCCTACCCCGGAGCTCTCCCCCTTACGGGCCATCGCCTTAAAGGTGTGGCGCCTCCTGGCAGAACGGGAGGCCAAGGCCCGGGCCAAAGACCTTCTGGCGGGAAGGCGGGAGGAACTCAGGCTCATCCACGCCTTCTTGCAGAACTACCTGGAGTACCGGGAAAAGGAAACCTTCAAGCGGGACTTCAACCTCTCCCGCTTCCATCCCACCCACCCCATCCCCTCCCTCTCCGACAGCCTCATAGACCTCGAGGACCCCAAGGTGGCCGAGGTCCTGGTGATGGAGTTTTTGGAAACCGCCCTGCACCTGCCCAAGGACCTCCCCCTGCCCCCTGAGGAAACCCGCACCTATATCCGCCGTTTCCTGAACCGCATCCTGGAGTGGGATGACGCCTACGGCCTTCCCCCTAAGCAGGACCTCATGCCCTTGAAAAAAGCCCTGGAGGAAGCCAAGCGTCTGGGGGCAAGCGCTCTGGAAATCGCCCGGTTGGAAGAACGCCTTAGGAAAGAGGCCCAAGAGGAAAGGCGGCGGGAACTCCTCTTGGAAGAGGAACGGCGCCGCTTCCGCGTGGCCCTGGAAAAGGTCATCGCCCTCCTGAACCTGCTTCCCATCCCGCAAGGGGAAACTCCCTGGCCCCGGGTTCCCGAGCCCGGCCAGGGGGAGGAAAGCCTCCTTACCGTGCCCCTGAGGCCAGGCCGGATTCCCTTGGGACCCCTCACCCTCACCCTAAGCCAGGTGGAAGGAACCTGGCACCTGGGATTGGGCGGGGAGGATTATGTGCTGGAGGACACCCTGGTGATCCCCTGGGAGGACCTCGAGGTCCTGGCGGTGCGGGAGGGGGATCTCCTCCACCTGAGGCTCGAGGCGCGAAGCGGGCTCAGGCTCTACGAGCTCCTGGCCGAGGGGCGGATGCTGGCCCTTCTCCTAAGCCCCAACCAGGACTACGTCTACCTGCGCCTCCTTAGGGCCCTTTCTGCCCGATTGAAGGGTGAGTTCAACCCCCAGGCCTTTGGCCCCGAGCTGGCGGAGAAGTACCGCCAGGCCCCGTGGGAGGCCCTGCAGGACTTCGCCCGCAAGGTTTTGGAGCTCGCCCTAAAGCGCCTGGGTGGGGCGGACCCCACCCCCCTCCTCAAGGAGGTGGGCCAGGCCTTGGGGCAGGAGCGGGAAGCCCTGGTTTTGGCGGAGGCCTTAAGGGAGTACCTGGGCCGCCGCCCCCCCACCCGGGAAACCTTGGGAGGGGAGGTCCACCTTCTTTCCATCGGGGCCGAACCCCTGGCCCTCAGGGTGGGGCAAACCGTTCTTTCCCTACGTCCCAGGAACGCTTCTTCCGGAGACCCCCAGGAGGAAGTCCTTTACGTGGGCCAGGCGGGAGAGGTACCCCAAAGGCTCAAGGACCTCCTGGTCTACCGCCTCCCTGAAGGAACCGTGATCCTGGCCCGGGAGGGAAGGCGGCTTGCTTACCTGGTGATGGAAAACCCTTGACTTAAAGCCATTCCTGGTATACTCCCGGGCAAGGGGGTAGTATGTATGAAAGTTTTGCGGCACAAAGCCTTTGCCCGGTTGATCCTCTCCTACCTGGTTTCCCAGGCGGGGAGCAAGGTGCACCGGGTAGCCCTCCTGGTGCTGGTCTATCTACTCACGGAAAACGCCCTTTGGGTTTCCTTGGTCCTGGGAGTCCAGCTTGTAGGCACTGTAGTTTTCTCCCCCCTCCTTTCCGCCTGGGCTGACACCCAGGACCGCAAGCGGCTCCTGGTGTGGTCCGACCTCCTTCGGGCTCCCCTGGTGGCCCTTATCCCCCTCCTTGGGGCCAAGAGCCTTCCCATCTTGCTTCTTCTGGTCTTCCTGATCGAACTCCTGCGGGACCTCCACGACCCCATCCAAAACGCCGTGGTCCCGGACCTGGTCCCCAAGGAAGAGGTGGACGAGGCCAACAGCCTGGTGCTTCTTGCCGACCGTCTTTCCGAGGTGCTTTTCGTGGGGGCGGCCGGGGTGCTGGTGGCGGCGGTGGGGCCTGCCTTTGCCTTCTATTTGGATGCCGCCACCTACCTGGCCTCAGGGCTTATCCTCCTGGGCCTTCCCTCCCTTAGGCCCCAGAGGCTTCCCAAGGCGGCCTTCTTCGCCCGGGTGAAGGAGGGAATCGGCCACCTCGCAGGCCATCCCGCCCTCCGCCGAGCGGTGGGCACCCTGTTCGTGGCCGCCGCCTTCGGCTCCGTGGAAACTGCCCTGGGGGTGGTGCTGGCCATCAAGTGGCTCAAGGTGGGCTCGGCGGGATTTGGCTTTATGGAAGCGGCCATGGCCTTAGGGGCCATTCTGGGAGGGCTTGCCATCCCCTATCTCCTAAGGCGCCTTCCCAGGGAGAGGCTCTTCCTGTTGGCGCTTTTTCTCTTCGGCCTCTTTGAAGCCTCCATCGGGGCCTTCCCCCTCTTCGCCTGGGTGCTCCTGGCCTTTTTCATAAGCGGCTTCCTCAACATGGCCTTCATCGTTCCCGCCCGCTCCATCCTGCAGCTCAACACCCCCCAGGAGATGCGGGGAAGGATCTTCGCCGCCTTCGGCGCGGTGATGAACGCCGCCGTCCTCCTGGGCACCCTGTGGGGCGGAGCCTTGGAGGGATGGATGGGGGCCCCCCGCGTCTTCCTGCTGGCGGGCACCATCGTGAGCCTGGCGGCAGGCTATACCCTCCTCACCGGGGGTATCCCCGCACCCCGGGAAGCCCGCCAGACCCAGGAAGCTTGACCTAGGCTTCCTTCAGCCAGCGGGCCACCTCCAGGGCGTAGTAGGTAAGGATCCCCTGGGCCCCGGCCCGCCTTAGGGCGTAAAGGCTTTCCAGAACCGCCCTCCTTTCGTCCAGCCAGCCCCTCTGGCTTGCCGCCTTCAGCATGGCGTACTCCCCGGATACCTGGTAGGCGAAAAGGGGCTTGGAAAACCGCCCCTTAAGGGCGGAGAGCACGTCCAGGTAGGGGAGGGCAGGCTTGACCATGAGCATGTCGGCCCCCTCGAGGTCATCCAGGCTGGCCTCCCGCAAGGCATCCCAGAGGCCGGCCTTCGGGTCCATCTGGTAGCCCGTACGGTCCCCGAACCGGGGGGCGCTCCCTGCCGCCTCCCGGAAGGGGCCGTAGAAGGCGGAGGCGTACTTCACCGCATAGGAAAGGATGGGCACGTGGGCAAACCCCCCCTGGTCTAAGGCCTCCCGGATGGCCCTAACCTGCCCGTCCATCATGGCGCTCGGGGCCACCACATCCGCCCCTGCCTGGGCCTGGGAAAGGGCGGTCTTGGCCAAAAGCTCCAGGGTGGCGTCGTTATCCACGTAAAACCCCAAGGGACCTTCCCGTACCACCCCGCAGTGGCCGTGGTCCGTGTACTCGCAAAGGCAGGTGTCGGCCATGACGAGAAGCTCGGGAAACTCCCGCTTCAGAAGGCGGATGGCCCGCTGGACGATGCCCTCCTCCGCATAGGCTCCATGCCCCAGGGGATCCTTCTTTTCCTCAGGCAACACGCCAAAGAGAATCACCCCGCCCAGGCCCGCCTTGAGCACCTCCTCCGCCAAGCGGGGAAGGTGGCCTAAGGGATGCCGGAAGACCCCGGGCATGGAGGAAACCTCCTCCGGCTCCCCCCCCTCCTTCACAAAAACCGGCAGGACCAGGTGCCTTGGGCTAAGCTCCACCTCCGCCACCAAGGGCCTTAGAAGGGGCGAACGCAGCCTCCTTGGGCGCTCCATACCTTCCACTATACTCAGGAAGGAGGGAGCATGAACCTGCAGAAGCTCTTGAAGGAAGCGCAGAAAGCCCAGAAGAAAGCCGCCGAGATCCAGGAACGGCTGGAAACCATGACCGTGGTGGGCACGGCCCAGGGCTTGGTGGAGGTGGAGGCCAACGGCCACGGCAGGATCCTGGCGGTCCGCTTAAAGCCCGAGGTGCTCAAGAACTTCCAAGAGGACCTCGAGGGCCTGGAAGATCTCCTTCTGGTGGCCATCCAGGACGCCCAGAGGAAAGCCCACGAGCTTTCGGAGAAGGAGATGGCCCGGGAGCTTGGCGGCGTAGGGCAGATGCTGGGCAAGCTCTTCTAGGATGCGGTATCCCGAAAGCCTCCTTAAGCTCACCCGCGCCCTCTCCCGCCTGCCTGGGATCGGCCCCAAGACCGCCCAGAAGCTCTCCCTTTACCTGGCCTTCCACCGGGAGGAAGCCGAAGAGCTGGAAAGGGCCTTGGCGGGCCTCGAGGCCCTGGGCGTCTGCCGGGTCTGCGGCAACCTGGCGGAGGGGGAGCTTTGCCCCATCTGCCAGGACGAAAGCCGGGACCGGTCGGTGATCGCCGTGGTGGAAACGGTCTCTGACCTGTACGCCCTGGAACGGAGCGGGGAGTTCCACGGGCTTTACCACGTGCTGGGTGGGGCCTTGAACCCTCTGGAAGGAGTGGGTCCAAAGGAGCTCAACCTGGAAAGCCTCTGGGCCAGGCTTCCTGGGGTGGAGGAGGTGGTCCTGGCCACCTCCATGACCGTGGAGGGGGAGGCCACCGCCCTCTTCCTGGCGGAGGAGCTCAAGCGCCGGGGGATCAGGGCCAGCCGCCTGGCCTACGGCCTCCCCGTGGGGGGAAGCCTGGAGTACGTGGACGAGGTAACCTTAGGCCGGGCCCTGGAGGGGAGGAAACCCCTTTAGGCCTTGGGGAAAGGGCATGGAGGAGCTTTTGCAACACCTCCTGGACCGGGTGGAAGGAGCCTTTGCCGCCGCCATCGGCACCCTGGATGGGCTCCTGGTGGAAGGAACCAGGCGCAGGCGGGTGGACCTCGAGGCGGCCGTGGCGGAACACGCCGCCCTTTTGCGCCAGGCCAAGGCCGCCTACGCCGGAAGCCTGGGTACCCCCCGGGTGCAGGAGCTTTTGGTGGGGGGCCACCCCGTGGTAGGCTACGTCCACGTGGTGCGCAGAACAGGCCCACTACCCCAGGGACCCGTGCCTCGAGGCAAGGGACACGAGGAGCTCTTCCTCCTTCTCCTCATGGGGCCGGAAGCCAACCTGGGCCAGGCACGCGTGCAGACAGCCAAGGCCGCGGAAAAGTTGGCGGAGGTGGCAGGATGGCTTACCTAGAGAGCCTGGCCCCCTTTGGCGTCAAGCGGGCGGTGCTCACGGGCCTGGACGGCCTGGTCATCGAGGCCCTGGGCCGGGGCAACCCCCCAGCAGAGGTCCTGGCGGCGGAGCTGGCCTCCTTGGTACGGCACATGACCCCCTTAGCGGAAGCCCTCTCCGGGGAGGTGCGCCGCTTCACCCTGGCCACGGAAAACCACGAGATCCTGGCCCTAAGGGTGGGGGAGTACGTCCTGGGGGCGGTCATCGAGCGGGGTACGGACCGGAAAGCCGTGGGCCAGGAGTTAACCCGCATCGCCCTTAAGGTGCAGAACCTCTGAGGGTTAAGGAGGCATGGTGGAGCAAGCCCTACAGGAACTCAAGGCCACCAAAGGGGTACGGGTGACGGCCCTCCTCAGCGAGGACGGGTTTGTGGTGGAGGAAGCCCGGGAAGCGGATGCCCCGGAGGCCAATCTCCTTTCTGCCCGGGCGGCCACGGTGCTGGGGACCGCCAAGGCCCTGGCCCAAACCCTGGGCCAGGAAGGGGTGGAGGAGGTCATGGTAGAGTACCCCGAGGGGGCCCTGCTACTGGTGCCCCTTCCCGGCTATCACCTGCTCCTTCTCTTGGACAGCGTGAAAAGCCTGGGACGGGTACGCCTAGCCTTGAAAAGGGCCATACCCAAGCTGGAGGAGGCGCTTAGATGAGCGAGCTAAAGCTGGACATCCAAATCGACAAGGACGTGGCCCTGGGCCGGTACACCAACCTAGCCCTCATCGCCCATACCAAGAACGAGTTCATCCTGGACTTCGCCTTGTTGCAACCCCAGGGCGGGGCCATGGTGGTCAGCCGGGTGATCACGAGCCCCCAGCACGCCAAGGCCCTTCTCCGGAGCCTGGCGGAAAACGTGGCCCGGTACGAGGAAACCTTCGGCCCCATTCCCGAGCCGGTGGCGGAAAGCCAGGCCTAAAGGGATGACCAGGGCCCCCGCCCTGGCTTCTGCCGGGGCGGGGTGATGTTGCGCCGGCACATCGTGCCCCAGAACATCGCACGGGTAAGGATCTTTCGGGGCTCCCACCCTGGCTTCCGCCAGGGCGAGGTGGCACTAGAGGTTTTCCCTCCACCAGTCCAAGTAGGCCTTGAGCCGGGCGAGCCTGCGGTCTGGCCTTCCGGAGCGGGAAAGCTCGTGCCCCTCCTCGGGGACGCGGAAGAAGCGGGCCTTCACCCCCAGGTGGAGGAGGGCGGTGTACCAGGTCTCCCCCTGGTCTATGGGGCAACGGTGGTCCTGCTCAGAATGGACCACCAGGGTGGGCGTCCGCACCTGGTGGACATAGCGCAAGGGGCTTTTCTCCCAAAGCACTTCTGCCCTCTCCCAGGGCCTAGCCATAAGCTCCATGAAGGTGAAGCGGGGACCGATGTCGCTGGCCCCAAAGAAGCTGAACCAGTTGGCGATGCTCCGGTCGGTGACCGCCGCTTTGAAGCGACCAGGGTGGCGGGCGGTGAGCCAGTTCACCATATAGCCCCCGTAGCTTCCCCCCGCCACCCCCACGCGGCCAGGATCCAGGGGGAAGCGGGCCAGAACGTGGTCCAAAAAGCCCAGGAGGTCCCGCTCGTCCCGCTCCCCCCATTCCCCCTGGAGCAGGGCGAAGTCCTGGCCGTAGCCGGTGGACCCCCTTGGATTGGCGAAGGCCACCGCATACCCCGCCTGGCGGAAGAGCTGGAGCTCCAGCATGGGTGCCCGCCCGAAGGCGGTGTGGGGCCCCCCGTGGATGTACAGGATGACCGGGTGGGGCCCCTGCCCTTCCGGAAGCAGGACCCACCCCGGCACCCGGTGCCCTTCCGGGCTCAGCCACTCGGTGTAGATGGGCTCGGCCAGGGGGAGGGAAACCCCCTCGTTGGGGTCGTAGACCCCCAGGGGACCCCAAAGCCGGGCCGGATGGGTAAAGTCCTCGGTGAGGAGGAAGAGACCCCGCTCCGTGTGGGCAAAGGAGAGGACGCTCCCCTCTACGGGCAGGGCCTCGGCTTCCCCCTCGAGGTCCACCCGGTAAAGCCTTCCCGTTCCCTCCTCCGTGCGCACGATATAGACCCCATTCCCGGCCCACCTGGGCCCTTGGGTATGGGCCCCATAGCGGAGATCGGAGTTGATGGAGTTGTGCAGGCTACCCTCAAAGAGAACCCGAACCTTCCCGCCATGCAGGTGGTAAAGCCGGGCTTCCGTGCCCCCTCCCTGTTCAAAGGCGTGGCCCAGGAAGAAAAGCCCTTCCGGGCTCCACTCCAGGGCAAAGATGGGGCCAAAGCCGCCGTAGACCTTTTGCAACCTGCCTTCCTTAAGCAGGTAGAGGGTATCCCGCCACTCCGCCTGCGCCCCCTTATCCTCGGCCATCACCAGGTAGAGCCCTTCGGGGGAAGGCACCATCTCTTTAGGGACGGGGTAGCGGTCCAGAAGAAGTTTCTGCTGACCCTCCTCGAGGGCATAAAGGGCCACATTCCCCTCGGGCAGGAGGCCCCGGCCGTCGAACTTGAAGGGCCACCCCTCGTACACGCGGGGGCTACCCGGCTTGGGAGCCTCCTTCAGGGCCAGGAAAACCACCTCCCCTTCAGGACCTAGGGCGTAGTCCAAGACCCCCGGGGTTTCCGTAAGCCTCTCCGCTTCTCCACCCCTTAGGTCCAGGCGGAAGAGCTCCTGGACTTCCCCTACCTTCCGCAGGAAGTAGACGTAAGGATGGGCATAGCGGGGCTTTTTGGCTTCCTCCTGGGTGAGAAAGCGCAAGGCGCCGTCAAAAAGGGCCAGCCTCGAGCGGTACCGGGGTGGATCCCCCTCCTGGATATCGGTCAGCAGGAGAAGGGGGAAGCCATCGGGGCCAGGGGTGAGGTCCGACAGGAAGCGGAGCTTGAAAAGGATTTCCGGTTCCATGCCTCCATAATACTGACCGGTCATTCGCCTGCCCCCAGGTCCGCCTTTCCGGTAAGCTGGGCGCCATGGACCGGGATGAGCTGGTGCGCTACTTGGACACGTACCTGCGCCTAAAGGACTTCCCCCAGGACCTCTCCTTAAACGGCCTGCAGGTGGAGGGAAAAAAGGAGGTGCGCAAGGTGGGGGCGGCGGTGGACGCCGCCGAGGCCATCTTCCAGAAGGCCCTCGAGGAGGGGGTGGACTTCCTCCTGGTCCACCACGGGCTTTTCTGGGGTAAACCCTTTCCCATCGTGGGCCACCACAAGCGCCGCCTGGAGCTCCTCTTCCAAGGGGGCATCAACCTCTACGCCGCCCACCTTCCCCTGGACGCCCACCCTGAGGTGGGCAACAACCACGAGCTGGCCCGGGCCCTAGGCCTGGTGGAGCTGGAGCCCTTCGACGTGGGGGTGAAAGGGCGCTTTCCCCTTCCCACTCCCTTGGTCCAGGTGGCGGACATGCTGGGCCAGCTCACCGGGATGCAGCCCTTGGTCCACCAAGGGGGCAAAGGCCTGGTGGAAACGGTGACCATCGTATCCGGCGGGGCGGCGAGCCTCATCGGCCAGGTGGACACGGACCTCTTCATCACCGGGGAACCCAAGCATAGCGTCTTCCACGAAACCTTCGAGCGGGGCCTAAACGTCATCTACGCCGGCCACTACGACACCGAGGTCTTCGGGGTCAAGGCCCTGGCCCAGCACCTGGAGGCCCGCTTCGGCCTGCCCTGGGTCTTCCTGGACCATCCCACGGGGCTATGAAGGGCTTCTTCCTCACCCTCGAGGGCCTGGACGGCTCGGGCAAAACCACCCAGGCCCGGCTCCTGGCCCAGTTCCTGGAGGAAAAGGGGATAAAAGTGCGCCTGACCCGGGAGCCCGGCGGGGGGCTTCCCGGGGTGCGGGACCTCCTTTTAAAGGGAGAAGCCCTTTCCCCGGAAGCCGAGTACCTCCTCTTCAGCGCCGACCGGGCGGAGCACGTGCGCAAGGTGATCCTTCCCGCCCTGGAGGAGGGCTTTTGGGTCATCTCCGACCGCTACCTGGACTCCAGCCTGGCCTACCAGGGTTATGGCCAAGGCCTTCCCCTTCCCTGGCTTAAGGAGGTGGCCAAGGAGGCCACCCTGGGCTTGAAACCCCACCTCACCTTCCTCCTGGACCTGCCCCCGGAGGAAGCCCTTAAGCGGGTATCGGCCCCGGACCGCCTGGAAAGGATGGGGCTACCCTTCTTCCAGCGGGTACGCCAAGGCTACCTAAAGCTGGCGGCAGCGGAGCCCGAGCGCTTCAGGGTGCTGGACGCTACCCGTCCTGTGGAGGAAGTCCAGGCCGCCATTCAAAGCGGCATCCTTCCCCTTCTGCCATAATGACCCTATGCGCTTTTTCCCTCCGGCCCGGCGGCGTGACCTCAGGATAGCCCTAGGCCTTGCCCTGGGGCTTTGGGCCTTAGGCCAGGGCCTTTCCTTTCCCAAAAGCACCCTCTTCGTGGAGCAAGGAGGCAAGCGCTACCTCCTGAGGGTGGAGGTGGCGGACACCCCCGAGCGCCAGGCCCAGGGCCTCATGTTCCGCAAAAGCCTGGGGGAGGATGAGGGCATGGTCTTCCTCTTTCCCACCCCCACGGCCGGGGGCTTCTGGATGAAAAACACCCTCATCCCCCTTTCCATCGCCTTCTTTGACCGTCAGGGGCAGATCCTCCGCATTCTGGATATGGAGCCCTGCCGCAAAGATCCCTGCCCCGTGTACTACCCGGGGGTGGTGTACCAAGGAGCCCTCGAGGTGAACCAAGGCTGGTTCCAAAGGCGGGGCCTCACCCCTGGGGCCAGGGTGGGGGGTGAGGCCCTGAAGCTCTGGCCCAAGTAAGGTGGAACGGAACCCCCTCTTCCCTCTGGTGGCCTTTGCCCTGCTGATCGCCCTTTCCGTCTTTTCCTTTATGGGCTACCTGCTCGCCGCCAGGAGGCTGCAAACCCCTCCTCCACCCCAAAAGGTGGTGGTGGAAACGGCCCATGGCCAAAGGGTGCTCCAGGCCCGTTTAGCCCGCACCCCGGAGGCCTGGAGCCGGGGCCTGGGGGTGCGGAAGGAGGAGCTCGAGGCCCTCCTTTACCTATTCCCCGAGGCCACCGACGCCTCCTTCAGCGCCCAGGGCTACCGCTTCCCCGTGGTGCTGGCCTTTCTGGACGCCCACGGCCGGGTGCTCAAGGTGGCTAGGCTCCAGCCTGGGGAAACCCACGCCCCGGGCCTCGCCTACCGGGGGGTACTGGAGGTACGGGAGGGGCTTTTAAACCTCTCCCCGGGGGACCGGGTGCGGTACTAGGCCCTCTCTCCGCAACCCCAAAGAAATAAAGACCCCGGGCCTGGCCCGGGGCGGGACCCTAAGGCTTCACTCCTTGTCCTTTTCCTTGGATTCCTCGCTTTCCGACTTGGAACTCGAGTCCTTCTTGGCGTAGTCCTTCACGTGCCAGCCCGAGCCCTTGAAGATGATAGCGGGAGGGGTGATGACCCGCTTCAAGGGCTCGCCGGTTTCCGGGTGCGCCTTGAGAGGCTCGTCGTGGAAGCCCTGTTCAAACTCGTAGTAGTTGCCTGTCTCCAGGCCCTTGTAGACGTAGACCGGCATACCTACCCTCCTGTCCGGCCATTTTGACACTCAGCCACCTTGAGTGTCAAGGGGGTGGAGTGGTACCCTCCCCCCGTGGACAAGCCCGCCTTGCGCCGGCACTGCCTTCGCCGCTGGCGAACCCTAGACCGAAAGCGCCTTTCCGAACAGGTGGTGGAGGCCCTGGTGCCCTGGCTTAAGGCCAGGGGCTTCCAGGCCATCCTCCTTTACCATCCCCTACCCCACGAGCTGGACCTCCTTTCCCTCACCCGGCTTTACCCCGCCCACTACTACCTGCCCAAGGTAGCCGACATAGGGCTTACGGTTCATCCCTTAGGCCCCTTGGCCCCCGGACCCTTCGGCCTCCTGGAACCCACCACCCAGGCGGTGGATCCCCAGGTTCTGGACCTGGTGGTGGTCCCCGGGTTGGCCTTTGATGAGGAGGGCTACCGCCTGGGGCACGGCAAGGGGTATTATGACCGCTTTCTGGCCACGGTCCGGGCCGAGAAGCTTGGGGTCATCCCCAAGGCCCTGCTGTTTCCCCGCCTTCCCCGGGATCCCTGGGACGTGCCGGTAAGCTCCTTGGCCACCGAGGAGGGGGTGCATCCGGTTAAATGACCCGTGGGTCAGGTCCGGGGGTGCTACACTTAGGCCCATGCGGGGAGCCCTTTTGGACCGGGACGGGGTTTTGCTCCTCGTGGACGAGGAAGCCCTTTATAAGAAGGCCCTAGAGCTTTCCATCCACGGGGCTGGCCTGGAAAAGACCCTGGCCGTTCTGGCCTGGGCGGTGCGGGAAGTCAACGAGGTGGTCCGCACCTTAAGGGTGCGCACCCTCGAGGAGGAAGCCACCTTTTGGAACACCCTGGTTCAAAAGGTGGCCGAGGAGCTTGGGCTTTCCGGCCCTGGGAAAACTTCCTTATCCAAGGAGCTCCACTCCTGGCGCTACTACCAATTCATGCGCAAAGCCCCTGGGGCGGAAGCCCTCCTTCGGAGCCTCAAAGAACAGGGGCTCAAAGTGGGCGTGCTCTCCAACACCTTGCCAAGCTTACGGGAAAGCCTGGCCTACCACGGTCTGGATGCCTACGTGGATGGCTTCTTCGCCTCCTGCGCTCTGGGGGTAGCCAAGCCTGACCCCACGGCGTTCCAGATGGCCCTCGAGGCCCTGGGCTTGGCTCCGGAGGAAACCCTCTACCTAGACGACGACCCGGAGAACGTGGAAGTAGCCCGCAGGCTGGGCCTGCGGGCTGAGGTGTATAGCCCCTACCAAAGGGTCGTGGGCAACTGAACCCGCACCAGCTTTCCGGCGGCTACCGTGAGGAGGCGGTCTGGAGCCTCAGCACCCAAACCCCAGGCTTCCGCAAGGGGGACCTCCGCCACCAGAACCTTAGCTACCGGTCGCACCGGCACGGGGCTCCGCTCCTCCAAGCCCCCTTCATCCCAGGCGCTGAAAGCAATGTCTTCCCCAGCATTCAAGTTAACCCGGTAGAGGCGGGCCTTCTGGCCAGAAGTCTCCAGAACCAGGAGGTTCTTGGCCTCCGGCCAGGCAATCCCCGCCACTTTAGCCCCTACCTCATCCAGAAGGTACACGTATTCCGCATAGAGGCCCACAGGGTTGGTGAGGAGGAGGACCAGTCGCACCGCCCGGCTAGGGCAGTCGCAAAGGGGCCTGGCGTTGGCAAGAAGCAGATAGTTCCCCGATGGATCCAAGGCCAGGTGGCCCTCTTTCATGTTCTTGAACACCGGTGGCAGGACGCCTTTGCCCCCAGGGGCACCTACGGGCACATACCGCTGCCGTCCATCCTCCAAGGCACCGGCTTCAAGAACCCACGGGGGAAGCACCGCCATGGCAGCGGAAGCAGCCCCAATCTCCTCCAACCCCCCGGGGGCTATTCGGTACACCTTCTCCTCCCCCAGCACCACGGTGCGGCCCAAGCTGGTACCCACCCAGCGGCCCGGCACCTCCATAACCTCCACCGGGGCAGGCCTCATCCCCGAAGCCCCACCCTCCCCAGCTGGCATGAGCCCGGCCGTGGAGTGCGGCGAGGAAGGAGCCGGCTGGGCCGCAGGCTGGGAGGAGGGCGAGGCCGGCTTGGTTAAACGGGAGCCCATCACACCATGCAAAGCCGCCAAGGCCCGGGCCAGCTGATAGCGGTTCACCTTTGCTTCCACACCAAACGAGCCATCGGGATTCGGATCCATTAGGCCCGTACCCAACACCTTCCGCACCGCAGATGCCGCCCAGTGGTTGGCCGGCACATCCCAGGGCAGAGGCGCCTCCTTGGCCAGGGAAAACCTGTCCAGGAGTTTGGCCAGCACCACCGCAAGCGCCCCCCGGGTCAGGGGCTCCGTTCCGCGGAAGGTACCGTCGGGATAACCCGTGATCAAACCCCAGGAAACCGCCAGAGCCAGGGGCTCCAAAGCCCAGTGCCCTTTAGGTACATCACGAAATTCCACCAACTGGGCTTCCACTCCCAAATCCTTCAGAACCCTCCCTAAGGCCGCGGCCAACTGATAGCGGTTCACAGGTTCTTGGCCACGAAAGGTACCGTCGGGATACCCCTGAAGCCAGCCAGCAGCCACCACCCGTTCCACCTGCTCCGCCAAAGGTCCTGGGGGAATATCGGAAAAGGCCGCCCAAGCCACGCCCATGAGGAAAAGAACCGTCGCCCCTACTCTCTTCATAAAGACCCCCCAACAGAACAGAAAATAAACAAGAGGCCTGGATCGTGTCCAGACCTCCCACGAATTCCAAGATCCCTATAGGACGGGAAGCTCAGCCACTGTCAGCACCTCCAAAGCAGGCGTACCCTGGCGGAAAGCGGCGATCCGTCCCACCACCCGTCCCCCCGCCCGGAGCACCATTCTCTCCATGGCCTTCATGGTTTCCCCGCTGGAAACCACATCGGATATCAGGGTCACCTTCTGGTTAAGAAGCTTTTCGGCGAAGCGCCGGTCCAGCCAGAGCACCTCCCCCACCCCCAGGGTCAGGGTCTGCACCTCCTGGATGATGGGATCCTCCATGTAGGGGCGGCGCCGCCTTCTTGCCACCACGTAGGGTAGGCCCATCTCCTCCGCAAGGACGTGGGTGAGGGGAATCGGGCTCGTTTCCGTGGTGAAAAGTACCTCGGTGCCCGCGGGCACCAAGGGCTTTAGGGCCTGGGCCGCCGCCCGCACCAGCTCGGGATCTCCCAAAAACTCCACCAGGGGGATGCGCCGCCCGGGCAAGGGCTCGATGAGGGGCACGTGGCGGGTGACGCCGCCGATGGTGATGGGATAGGTTTCCATAAAACCTCCTATTCCGGCTTAAAGAGGGGAAGGTGGCCTAGAGCGATGACATCCTGGCGGGGCGTGCCCTCGGTGAAGACCGCCAGCACCGCCACCACCTGACCCCCCACGCTCTCAATGAGCTCCCTGAGGCCCGAAAGGGTGGAACCCGTGGACACCACATCGTCCACGATGGCCACCTTGCGCCCCCGGATAAGGGGAATGTCCGCCCCATCCAGCACCAGAAGCTGGGGCTTACCCGTGGTGATGGAGAGCACCTGACGGCTCACGGGGTTGATCATGTAGGGCTTCTCCGTCTTCCGAGCCACCACATAGGGCTTCTTGGCAATCCGGGAAAGGGCATGGGCCAAGGGTACCGCCTTGACCTCAGGGGTGACCAGGGTTTCCACCTCAGGGGGAAGACGCTTGGCCAGTTCCTCGGCGGCGGCCTCGGTGAGCTCGGTGTCCCCCAGAAGGTTTAGAAGGGCCACGGCCACATCCGGCCCCACCCGAACGATAGGAAGCTCACGCCGAACCCCAGCGATCTCCACAGGGTAAGTCCTCACGCCGCTAGTCTATACTCAAGATATGCTGAACGCCAAGATCGAGACCCTGGGCGTGGACCCCCAGAACGGGAGCGTGGTGGTCCTGCTCAGGACGGAGAACGACAAGCTTCTCCCCATCGTCATCGGTCCCCTCGAGGCCCACCACATCGTGGTGGCCTTGCAAGGCGAAAAACCCCCGCGCCCCCTTACCCCCGACCTCCTCCTCTCCGTGATGGAAATGCTCCAGGGGAAACTCCTGCGTGTGGAGATCATCGACCTGCGGGACGGCACCTTCTATGCCCGGCTCATCCTGGAACACCGGGGGATAGAGCTGGAGGTGGACGCAAGGCCCTCCGACGCCATGGCCCTGGCCCTTAGGGCCGGGGCCCCCATCCTGGTGGCCGAGGAGGTGGTGGAAAAAGCGGGGGTGGAGGAAGCCAGCCTAAAGCCCCACGGAGCCGCTGAGGCCTAGTGCGCAGGCTCCTTTTCCTCCTTCTTTTCCTTGGACTGGCCTTTGGCCAGCGGGTGGCGGTCCTAGGGGATTGGGGGCAGGACACCCCGGGCCGGACCCAGGTGGCTAACCTGCTTCGGACCGAGCACGCCCGCAAGCCCCTGGCCGCCCTCTTCACCGCGGGGGACAACTTCTATCCCCGGGGGCTGGTGGTGGAGCGATACCTAAAGGAGCTTCCGCCCGTACCCCTCTACCCCGCCTTTGGCAACCACGATGCCCCAAGCCTTAAGGAGCAACTCCAGCGCTTCCGCCTGGAGAAGCCCTATTATGCGGTGCGCTTAGGAGCGGTGGAGGTCTTTGTCCTTTACACGGAAGGCGACCTGAGGGCCCAGCGGAGTTGGCTGGCCGGGGCCCTCAAGCATAGCCAAAGCCCCTGGCGGGTGGTGATCCTCCACCGCCCCCTTTACTCCTCAGGGCTCCACGGGGGAAGCCCGAGCCTAAGGAGCCTCCTCGAGCCCCTTCTACGCCAGCACCGGGTACCCTTGGTCCTGGCGGGCCACGACCACCACTACGAGCGCCTTCAGGTGGGCTTCACCACCCACCTGGTGGTGGGCGGAGGGGGGGCCAACCTCTACCCCACCAAGCCCCCTTCCCCCTACACCCAGGCTCTGGCGGTAGCCCACCATGCCCTTTTCCTGGAGGCGGAAGGGGAAACCCTGGTGGGTTACGCCCTGGACCCTAGCGGCCAGGTGCTGGACCGATTCACCCTCAAGAAGGACTCCCCATGATGTGCACGTGCACGTGGAAGACCTCCTGTCCTCCCTTCTCCCCCACGTGCACCTGGACCTTATACCCCTCGAGGCCCAGGACCCGGGCCACCCGGTTTGCGGTGCGGAAAAGGGCCCCGAGCTTCCTCTCTCCTTCCTCCGTGTCGGGGTAGTCGGAAAGCTTCGCTATGTGTTCCTTGGGCACCACCAGCACGTGCACCGGGGCCCTGGGCCTTATGTCGTGGAAGGCCACAAAGCCCTCATCCTCGTAGACTCTCCTGGAGGGAAGCTCCCCAGCGATGATGCGACAGAACACGCACTCCATGCGAAAAAGTCTACCTTATGGGGAGTTCCAAGGGAAGCGAGGCTTCCTGCTGCACCCTTTCCACCCGACCCAAAAGGGTGTATCCCTCCACCCCCTCCACCCGCGCCAAAACCGTATCCCCCGGCCGGGCAGAACCGGAAAGGCGGGCCTCGTAGTAGTCGGGGGTATGGCCGAGGGCAAGGCCCCCTTGGATCCTCTCCACCAAAACCTCCACCTGGCTTCCCAGCTTGGGTCTAATGCGCTCCTCCGCAAGACGCTGGGCCAGGGCGATAATCTCCTTGGTGCGCCGCTTGCGCACCTCCGGCGGCACCTGGGGCATGGAGGCCGCCCGGGTCTTGGGACGGGGGGTATAGGTGAAGGCGTGGACCCGGGTGGGCCTAAGCTCCTCCAGAAAAGCCAGGGTTTCCTGGTGCTCCTCCTCGGTTTCCGTGGGAAGCCCGGCGATGACATCCGTGGTGAGGGCAAAGCCGGGGATGAGCTCGTAGGCCCTCTGCACCAGGTTGCGGTAATAAGCCTTGTCGTAGCGGCGGCCCATGAGCCTTAGGAGGCGGTCCGAACCCGTCTGCAGGGAAAGGTGCAGGTGGGGCCTGATCCCCGGGGCATACCGGGCGATGACCCTAAGGAGATCCTCCCCCGTGTCCTCGGGTTCGATGGAGGAAAGCCGCACCTTGGCCCCCAGGTGGTAGAGGTCCTCCACCAGACCGGCAAGGCCCTTGGGGTGGCCCCGGTAACTTCCAAGCCGCACCCCCGTGAGCACGATCTCCTTTATGCCCATCCTCAGAAGGGCCTCCGCCTCCGCCAAAGCATCCCGGTAATCCCGGTGCCGTTCCTTGCCCCTTAGCCGGGGGATGATGCAGTAGGCGCAGCCCACCTGGCAGCCATCCTGCACCTTCAAAAAAGCCCGGACCCGGCTATTGAGAAGCCCCCTTTCCCCCGCCCCCCAGAACTCGTTGGGGGGGGTGGTGATGGGATCCGAGGGAAGGCCAAAATGCTCCAGGATCACCTTGGGAAGCTCCGCCTTGCGGGAGTTGGGCACCACGGCGTCGGCACCCAGCTCCCGCACCTCCTCTGGGGAAAGCTCGGCGTAGCACCCCGTGACCACGATGAAGGCCCTTGGATTGGCCCGCCTGGCCCGGCGGATCTCCTTGCGGGCATCGGCCTCGGCGGTGGTGGTCACGGCGCAGGTGTTGATGACCACCAGGTCGGCCCCTTCCTCAAGGGGGACCACCTCCGGTTCCAGGACCTTGAGGAAACCCAGAAGGGCCTCGGTTTCCACCTGGTTCACCTTGCACCCGAGGGTGCGGAAAGCCGCGCGCATCCTTTTCATTCTGGTAGCCTAAGGAAACCAAGTCAACAACCGAGGCAGAGTGTGATCCTCCCCACTTGCCGGGAAACCCTAAAGGTTGTAGTATTCCAAGCGTCTACCCCAAGATGTGGGGGAAACTCCCCGAAGGGGTCTGGAGGATTTATGGAACGGTATTTCTTTGACGATCACGCGCAAGCCATCGCCAGGCGCCAGTATTTCCAAGAAGGGGACGGGGATATCCTCGGTATGTTCCGCCGGGTGGCCCGGGAGATCGCCAAGGTGGAAAAACCCGAGGACCGGGCCTATTGGGAGGAAAAGTTCTATGACCTCATGGCCTCCAAGCGCTTCTCCCCCGGCGGGCGCATCCTGGCCGGGGCAGGCACCCCCCACGGCAACCTCCTGAACTGCTTCGTGCAGGGAGCCACCCAGTACCCACCGGAAAGCTTTGATGGGATCATGGAGGTGGCCAAGAAACTGGCCCTGGTCACCAAGGTGGGCGGGGGAAACGGGGTCAACCTGGACCCCTACCGCTCCAAGGGGAACCGCCAGCGCCGGGCGGTGCGGGGCGTGGCCTATCTCTCCGCCCGCCACCCCGATGCGGCCGATTTCATCCGGGGCCTCATGCGCCCCCCCACCAACCCGGAAGGGGAAAAGGTGGAGATCGCCCTGAAGAACTTTGTGCGGGCGATCTACGGGGAGGTTTCCCCCGAGCTCAGGGCCCTGGCGGAACGCTATGGGGTCCTGGTGGTCCAGGAACCCCCTCCCGGGGCCATCCAGGTACCCGACGACATGGGGGGCATTGTGGAAGCCGCCAAGGAGGCAACCGCCCTGGCCCTGAAGGGCCTCGAGCCCCACGTGGACTTCTCCCTCCTTCGGCCTGAGGGAGCCCCCATCCGGGGCTCCGGGGGTACCAGCTCCGGTCCGGTGAGCTTCCTTATGGAGATCTTCGACAACTTCCTGGAGTGGGCTGCCCTGGGAGGGGAGGAAGCCGGGCCCGTGGCCACCTTACGGTATGTGTACGCCCCGGTGCTCCGGGTGGTGAGGCAGGGGGGATGCCTACACCCCGACACTTTGGTACACACCGACCGGGGAACCCTCCGGCTTCGGGAAATCGTGGACCCCTTCCGTAAGGGTTGGCAACGCCACACCCTAAGCGTGGCCACGGACCAGGGATGGCGCTTTAGCCCCGAAGGATACAACAACGGGATTGCTCCCACACTACGGATCGTTCTGGAAAACGGCCTCGAGGTCCAGGGTACCCCCAACCACAAGCTCAAGGTCCTACGGGAGGACGGCAGCCGGGAGTGGGTAGAGTTGCAGCACCTAAAGCCGGGGGACTGGGTTATTTGGGTTCTGGACGAGCACACAGGTACCCCGGTTCAGTTGGCCCCTTTGGATGAGCCCCTTCACCCCAATGCCACCCCCATCCGCACGCCTCACCTGCTGACAGAGGAGCTGGCCTTTCTCCTGGGTTTCCTGTGGGGAGAAGGGTTTGTCAGCGGGGACCGCATAGGCCTTTCCGTACATGAGGACGAACCCATGCGGGAAGAGGCCAAACGGCTCTTCCGAGAACTCTTTGGCCTGGAGCTTCGGGAGGAAAGCAAATCCCGGGACAAGAGCGTGACCCTGGTGGTGCGGAGCGCTCCTCTTGTGGCTTGGCTCCGTAAAAACGGCCTCCTCAAAGGGAAAGCACGGGAGCTCGAGGTCCCTAGGGCCATTCGCCAAAGCCCTAGGCCTGTTCTGGGAGCCTTTCTGCGCGGGCTCTTTGAAGCAGACGGCTCCATAGCCGCCGGCTACCCCATGCTCACCACCGCTTCTCGGCGCTTAGCCCAGGACGTTATGGTCCTACTGGGCGGTCTGGGCATCCCTTCCAAGCTCATGCGTTACAACCCCTTGCCTGGACGCTTCTCCAAGGCCGAGCACTACCGGGTGCGGGTGGTGACCGCCAAGGGACTCGAGCGCTATCTGGAACGGGTGGGTATCCCCCAGGGATCCCGCTTCGAAGCCCTTTTAGCCACGAAACCCGACACGCGCAGGGAATCCAGCTGGCCCCTTCCTCATGTCAAAGGTTTGCTGGGATCTCTTCTTGAGGCTACGCAGGCTGGCAGAAAAGGGTACCCCTCGCCCCACACCGCCTTACGCAAAGACCTCCTTCGTTACATGCGGGGGGAAAGGCAGCTTACCGCCACGGGATACACCCTGGTCCTGGAGAAAGCCCACCACGCGGGCCTGTCTGCCCCAGAGTTTGAGTTCAAAGAGTACTACGTCCGGGTAGCCTCCGTTGAGGAAGGGGGCTCCATCCTTACCCTAGACCTATCCGTGGAGGACAACCACACCTACCTGGCAAACGGACTGGTCAGCCATAACACCCGCCGTGGGGCGGGGATGGCTACCCTTTCCATAGAGCACCCCGACCTCCTGGACTTCCTTACCGCCAAGGACCTGGACCGGGAAAAGGCCGAGGGGGATATCTCCACCTTCAACATCTCCGTCCTGGTCACCGAAGCCTTCATGAAGGCCCTCGAGGAGGACGCCCTCTGGCCCGTGACCCCCATTGAGGTGCCGGGAAAGTACTACCCCCATCCCCTAGGAAGCACCTACACGGGCCAGATCCCTGCCCTGCCGGAGCGGGAGGATGGGGCCAAACCCGTCCCCCTTTTCGGGGGCAAGGTTCCCGCCCGCTGGCTCTGGCACGAGATCGCCTGGCACGCCTGGGCCACCGGGGAGCCAGGGCTTATCTTCGTGGACCGCATCAACGAACTTTCCGCCCTCAAGGGCCTCGGGCCCAGGTACCAGATCCGCTCCACCAACCCCTGCTTTGTGGGTAGCACCCGTATCCCCACGGAGTACGGCCTGGTGCCCATTGAAGAACTGGCCCAGAAGGGAAGCTTCTTCCTGGTCACCGATAACCGGGCTCCCTTCGGGGGCTTGGGCAGACCTAGGCCGGGAATGGGCACCACGGTGCGCCGGGCCGCTAAGGCCTTCTTCACCGGAGTGAAGCCTGTGGTGCGCCTCACCACCCGGGAGGGCCTCGAGGTCACCCTTACCCCGGACCACAAGGTCCTAACCCCTGAGGGGTACCGGGAAGCAGGTAGCCTCAAGCCCGGGGACCGCATCCTGGTGCAAAGCGGGGAAGGCCTCTTCCCAAAGGAGGAACTCCTCCCTGCCGCTGTCCTAGCCGTGGCCCAAGCCCGGGTGGCTACCGCGGGAAGCCGAGGAAGCAGGGGACGCCAGGACGTGCAGGCCCAATACGCCAACCTTCCCACCCGGTGGAGCCGGGAGCTAGGGGTAGCCCTGGGATGGCTTTTGGGTGATGGTTACCTTCGGGAAGATGGGGTAGGCTTCTACTTCTCCCGGCAGGACTTTGAACATGTTTCCTGGCTCCCTACCCTTCTAAGGGATTGGTTCGGTGGGGGAAGCCTCCAAGAAACAGCCTCTTCCACCTATCACCTCCATTTCAACCGGATCCCCTCCGAGTTCTTCCAGGCCCTAGGGGTAAAACCCGCCAAGGCCACGGAGAAGCGGGTCCCCGAAAGCCTCTTCCGGGCACCCCGCGAGGCCGTGGTGGGGTTTCTCCAAGGCCTTTTCAGCGCCGATGGCTCGGTGCAGATCAACCCCCACAAAAAGGACGCCACCATCCGCTTGGCCTCCTCGAGCCTGGGTCTTTTAAAAGATGTTCAGCTCCTTCTCCTCAACCTGGGCATCTATGGGAAGATCTACAAGCGCCGCGAGGCTGGACTCAAGGCCTTGCCTAACAGCCAGCGAAAGCTCACGCTCTACCCGGTGGCTGCCCAGTACGAGCTCATTCTCGGGGCGGAAAACCTGGACTATTTTGCCGAGGTGGTGGGTTTCCTGCAAAAGGAGAAGCAGGAAAAACTCATGGCTTTCCTGAAGGATCGCCCACGGGGTAGCTACGCAAAACCCTTCTTGGCCACGGTGGACAGGGTGGAGCCCGCTGGGGAAGCCCCCGTGTACGACCTCACCGAGCCGGTCACCCACAGCCTCATCGCCGGAGGCCTGGTCTGCCACAACTGCGGGGAGATCCCCCTCACCGTGGGCGAGCCCTGCGATCTTGGGGCCTTGAACCTGGCCGCCTACGTGAAGGACGGGGAGTTCCAGATGGAGGAGTTCAGGAGGGATGTCCACACAGCCATCCGCTTCCTGGACAACGTTCTGGACGTGAACAGGTTCGCCCTCCCCGATAACGAGGAGGCGGCCAAGAAGCTCAGGAGGCTTGGCCTCGGGGTCATGGGCCTGGCGGACGCCCTCATCAAGATGGGCCTCCCCTACTCCTCCGAGGAGGCCAGGGAGAAGGTCTACGAGATCATGTCCGCCATGCGGGAGGAGGCCATCAAGGCCTCGGAGGCCCTCGCAAAGGAAAGGGGGGTCTTCCCCCTCTACGAGGCGCACCGGGAGTACTTTGAAGCTCTGGGGATCAGGCCCAGGCGCAACGTGGCCCTCCTCACCGTGGCCCCCACGGGCACCACCAGCATGCTCATGGGGGTTAGTAGCGGCATCGAGCCCGTCTTCAGCCCCTTCGTGTGGCGGAGGATCGGCGGGGAGTACAAGCCCCTCCTCCACCCCCTCTTCGTGGAGCTGATGGAGGCCTACCCACCCCATCCCGATTACGAGAAGGACGGAAAGTGGGACTGGGAGAAGATCATCGCCGCCATCCAGGAGGACGGGCACGGCTCGGTCAAGAACCTTCCCTTCGTCCCCGAGGCGATCCGCCGGGTCTTCGAGTGCGCCCACGACATCCATCCCCTGGACCACGTGCGCATGCAAGGAGCCGTACAGCGGGCCTTCGACGCCGAAGGGTACGCCGGAAACTCCCTCTCCAAGACCATCAACCTGCCCAACCACGCTACCGTGGAGGAGGTGGAGGCCGCTTATCTGGAGGCCTACCGCACGGGGTGCAAGGGCATCACCGTCTACCGGGATGGCTCCCGGGAGTTCCAGGTGCTCACGGTGAGGAAAGAGGAAAAGGCGGCGAAGGAGGAAGGTCCTTCGGCTACCCACCCTACCCCCCAGGCCCCCTCGCCAGCGCCTCAACCGGGCACCCCCATGTACGAGCGCCCAAGCAGGCTCATGGGCTTTACCGACATGGTCAAGCTCCTCTCCCCCGACGGGGGCAAACGGAGCTTCCTGGTCACGGTGAACATGCTGGGGGGAAGGCCTATAGAGGTCATCCTCACCTCGGGCAAGGCAGGGGACGAGGCCAACGCCGACTCCGAGGCCCTGGGCCGGGTGGTTTCCATCGCCCTCCAGTACGGGGTGCCCCCGGAGGCCATCGTGAGGACCCTCAGGGGCATCAACGGCGGTCTTTACGGCACCTACCAGGGCAGGCTGGTTTCCAGCAAGGCGGACCTGATCGCCGTGGCCCTGGAAACCATCCCTGAGGTCCTGAAGGGGGAGGCCACCGCTGCCCCCAAGGCAGCCCCTGGCCAGCCCCGTGGGGGCTACCTTGACGAGTTGACCGAGGTACCCGCTCTCTCTGGCGGTTCGCTCGGGGTATGGGGGCCCCAAGGCGGCCTGGCCCTGGCGGGAGCCACCAAGTGCCCCTCCTGCGGGGAGGTGGCCCTGGTGCGGGAGGAAGGATGCTACAAGTGCCAGGCCTGCGGCTACTCCAAGTGCGGTTAGACCTCAGGTAAGGGTGTCCAGGCCCCACCAGGGCGGCTGGTGGGGCCCTTAAACTAAGGGCATGGTCCAGCCCCGGCGCTTCACCCGCGAGGAGTACCACCGCCTCCTGGAAGCCGGCGTGATTCAGGAGGACGAACGGGTGGAGCTCATAGAAGGTACCGTGGTGGAGATGGGCCCCATAGGAAACCAGCATACGGCCGTGGTGAAAAGGCTCAACGCCCTCTTCCACCAAACCCTAGCCGGCCAGGCCCTGGTGGGAGTACAGGGCCCCATTCGGCTTTCCCCCCTCTCCGAACCCCAGCCCGACCTGGTTCTCCTAAGGCCCCGCCCCGACTTCTACGCCCAGGACCACCCCGGTCCGGAGGACATTGTTCTTCTAGTGGAGGTGGCCGAGGCTTCCCTAGGCTATGACCGCCAGGTAAAACTTCCCCTGTATGCCCAGGCAGGGATTCCTGAGGTGTGGCTGGTGAACCTCGGGGAAAGGAGGGTAGAGGTTTATCGGAATCCCCTGGGAGGGGGCTACCAGGAGATGCGGGAGCTAGGCCCTGAGGATACCCTATCCCCCATGGCCTTCCCCCAGGTTGCCCTGAAGGTAAGGGAGCTTCTGCCTTGATCCGCATCAAGATCTGCGGCATCACCCGGCTGGAGGACGCCCTTCTGGCGGAAGCCCTGGGAGCCTTCGCCGTGGGATTCGTCTTTGCGCCGGGCTCCAGAAGGCGGGTAGATCTCGAGGTGGCCCGGACCATCTCGGAGGCTTTGGGTCCCTTTGTGGTTCGGGTGGGGGTCTTCCAGAACCAAGGCCCCGAGGAGGTGCTGAGGCTTGCGGAACAGGCCAGGCTCCAGGTGGTCCAGCTCCATGGCCAGGAGCCCCCGGAGTGGGCGGAGGCCATCGGCAAGCACTTTCCCGTCATCAAGGCCTTTCCCCTAACCGGTCCTGCGGATCCCGGCTGGGCCCAGTACCCCGCAGGCGCCCTTCTGCTGGACGGCAAGGCTCCAGGAAGCGGCCAAACCTACCCCAGGGACTGGGCCAAGCCCCTTTTGCAAACGGGAAAGCGCATCATCCTGGCCGGTGGGATAACCCCCGAAAACCTGGAGGAGGTTCTGGCCCTGAGGCCCTACGCCATCGACCTGGCCAGCGGGGTGGAAAGGGCCCCGGGGATAAAGGACGAGACCAAGCTAAAAGCCCTTTTCGCTAAGGGAAGGGTCTGGAATCCCGGCGTATGATGGGGAAGTGATTGGCAGGAAGCATCCCTACTTCCCCTACCTCGAGGCCATGCTGGAAGCCGCCCACCTGGCCAAGGGCATCCACGCCTATTACCAGGCCAAGGGCTTCACCCACGGAACCAAGTCCGGCCCCACCGACCTGGTTACCCAGGCGGACCGGGAGTCGGAGGAAGCCATCAAGGAACTTCTCCTCTCCCGCTTCCCCGAGGCGGGCTTCTTGGGGGAAGAGGGGGGAAGCGAGGGGGACAAGGCCCTCCGCTTCATCGTGGACCCCTTGGACGGCACCGTGAACTACGCCCATGGCTTTCCCTTCTATGGGGTTTCCCTTGCCCTCGAGGTGGAAGGGAAGATCCAGGTGGGGGTGGTGCTGGACACCAGCCGGGACGAGGCCTTTTACGCGGTACGGGGGGAAGGCGCCTTCCTAAACGGCCGGCCCATCCGGGTCACGGAGCGGAAGGAGCTTTTGGGAAGCCTCCTCGCCACGGGGTTTCCCTACGATGTGGCCAAGGACCCGGAAAACCTCACCTACTTTCACCGGGCCCTGTCCAGGGGACTCCTGGTGCGCCGGCCGGGGGCGGCGGCCTTGGACCTGGTGTATGTGGCCGCCGGGAGGCTGGAGGGCTTCTGGGAGGTGAAGCTGAACCCCTGGGACGTGGCCGCAGGCTGGCTCATCGTGGAGGAGGCGGGGGGCAAGGTCACCGACCTGGAAGGAAGGCCCTACCGCCTTGGGCACCGCTACATCGTGGCCACCAACGGCCACATCCATGAGGCCCTCATCCAGACCCTCCTGGCCCAGGGCTAGAATGGAAACCGGTATGGACCTCGAGGTCAAGAAGAAAGTCCTGCGGAGCTTCACCTATGGCCTTTACATCCTGACGGCCAGGGACGGGGAGGACTACGCCGCCGGCACCGTGAACTGGGTGACCCAGGCCTCCTTCACCCCTCCCCTCGTCGCCCTGGGGGTTAAGCGGGATAGCCGCCTGCATGAGCTTATCCAGCGCACGGGCAGGCTGGCCCTCATGACCCTGGCCCAGGACCAGAAGCAGATCGCCCAGGACTTCTTCAAACCCACGGTGCGGGAAGGGAGCACCCTGAACGGCCATCCCTTTGAACCCTCCCCCACCTTTGGCCTTCCCCTCCTCACCGAGCTTCCCTACTGGCTCGAGGCCGAGGTGCGCCACATCTACGAGGGCGGGGACCACAGCGTGGTGGTGGCTGAGGTGGTGGAGGCCGGGGTGAGGCAGGAGGCCAAGCCCCTCATCATGTGGGACACGGGCTGGTTCTACGGGGGCTAGGGCAGCAAGGCCACGGGTACCTCCAGCCCTTCCGGTAGAAGGAAAGCCCTGACCCCATCGGTGCCGAAGATGACATAGGGCACCCGCCAGCGGGCCTCGCGGATATCGGTGGGGCTGGGGAAGGCAGGCCCCCGAGGATGGGAGTGGTAGATGGCCAGGAGGGCTAGACCCTCCCTTTCCATCTCCTTTAGGGCCCGAAGCAGGGCCAAGGGCTCGGCCAGATATCCCACCAGAGGCTCGGGATGGGCGTTGGGCAGGGGAATCACCCTCTCCACCTCCCGCCTCCCCGCCCAAAGCCCCACCCCTTCCCTGGGCGCCTCCTTTTGGAGGTGGGTGCGGGTTTCCTCCAAAAGCCTCCTGGGCACGTAGAGCACTTGGGACAATCCTCCCCTCCTTAGGCCTATACTATGGGCACCAAGAAGGAGGGAAGATGATCCCAGGAACCTCTCCCATCCGAACCGTGGCCCTGGTGGGCCATGCGGGAAGCGGCAAAACCACCTTGACCGAGGCCCTGCTTTTCCGAACCGGGGCCAAGGAACGCATGGGCCGGGTGGAGGACGGCACCACCACCACCGACTACACCCCCGAGGCCAAGCTCCACCGCACCACGGTGCGCACCGGGGTGGCCCCCCTGAAGTACAAGGACCACCGCATCTTCCTCCTGGACGCCCCCGGCTACGGGGATTTCGTGGGGGAGATCAGGGGGGCTTTGGAGGCCGCCGACGCCGTCTTGGTGGCCGTATCCGCGGAAAACGGGGTGCAGGTGGGCACGGAAAGGGCCTGGACCGTGGCCGAGCGGCTTGCTCTTCCCCGCATGGTGGTGGTCACCAAGCTGGACAAGGGCGGGGACTACTACGCCCTTCTGGAGGACCTCCGGGCCACCCTGGGGCACATCCTGCCCATCGACCTGCCCCTTTTCGAAGGCGGGCGCTGGGTTGGGCTCATAGACGTCTTCCACGGCAAGGCTTACCGGTACGAGAACGGGCAGGAGGTGGAGGTCCCCGTGCCCGAGGAGGAGCGGGAGCGGGCCGAGCGCTTCCGTCAGGAGGTCCTCGAGGCCATCGTGGAAACCGACGAAGCCCTTCTGGAAAAGTACCTGGAGGGGGAAGAGGTGACCGGGGAGGCCCTGGAAAAAGCCTTCCACGAGGCGGTGCGCCAGGGCCTCCTCTACCCGGTGGCCCTGGCCTCGGGCACGGAAGGCATCGGGGTCCTGCCCCTCTTGGACCTGATCCTGGAGGCCCTCCCTTCCCCGGAGGAACGCTTTGGGGAAGGTCCCGCCCTGGCCAAGGTCTTCAAGGTGCAGGTGGACCCCTTCATGGGCCAGGTGGCCTACGTGCGCCTTTACCGGGGCAGGCTGAAGCCAGGGGATACCCTCCAAAGCGAAGCGGGCGCCATCCGCCTACCCCACCTCTATGTGCCCATGGGCAAGGACCTCCTGGAGGTGGAGGAGGCGGAAGGAGGCTATATCCTGGGCCTTCCCAAGGCGGAAAACCTCCACCGGGGCATGGTGCTCTGGCAGGGGGAACGGCCGGAAAGCGAGGCGGTACCCTTCGCCCGCCTGCCCGAGCCCAACGTGCCCGTGGCCATCCGGCCCAAGGGCAGGACCGACGAGGCCAAGCTGGGGGAGGCCCTGAGGAAGCTTCTGGAGGAGGACCCAAGCCTCAAGCTGGAGCGCCAGGAGGAGACGGGAGAGTTCCTGCTTTGGGGACACGGGGAGCTTCACCTCACCACCGCCAAGGAGCGCCTGGCCGACTACGGGGTGGAGGTGGAGTTCTCCGTGCCCAAGGTCCCCTACCGGGAAACCATCCGCAAGGTGGCCGAGGGACAGGGCAAGTACAAGAAGCAGACCGGGGGGCACGGCCAGTACGGGGATGTGTGGCTGAGGCTGGAACCCGCCCCCGAGTACAGCTTTGAATGGCGCATCACCGGGGGGGTGATCCCCAGCAAGTACCAGGAGGCCATTGAGGAGGGGATCCTCGAGGCGGCCAAAAAGGGGGTCCTGGCGGGCTATCCGGTGATGGGCTTCAAGGCCATCGTCTATAACGGCTCCTACCACGAGGTGGACTCCTCGGACCTCGCCTTCCAGATCGCCGCCAGCATGGCCTTCAAGAAGGTGATGGAGCTGGCAAGCCCGGTTCTTCTGGAGCCCATCTACCAGATCAAGGTGATCGCCCCCCAGGAGCGGGTGGGGGATATCCTCTCCGACCTCCAGGCCAGGCGGGGACGCATCCTGGGCATGGAGCAGGAAGGGGCCCTGGCGGCGGTGCGGGCCGAGGTGCCCCTGGCGGAGGTTTTGGAGTACTACAAGGCCCTGCCCAGCCTCACCGGGGGGGCAGGGGCCTACACCCTGGAGTTCAGCCACTACGCGGAGGTACCCCCTCACCTAGCGCAGAAGATCGTGCAGGAGCGCAAGAGCGCTGAGGAAACCTAAGCCTTGGAGGCCATGGCGGAAACCCCCCTTCAAGCGCTTGCCCGGCTCCGGGAGGCCCTGCAGGAGGTCCTCTTCGGCCAGGAAGAGGCCATAGAGGCCCTTCTGGCCACCCTGCTGGCCCGGGGGCACGCCCTTTTGGAAGGCGTTCCGGGCCTGGGAAAGACCCTCCTGGCGGAAAGCTTCGCCAAGGGAAGCGGCCTGAGCTACAAGCGCATCCAGTTCACCCCCGACCTCCTGCCCCAGGACCTCACGGGAAGCGAGGTGTTTAGGGAGGGGCGGTTTGAGTTCGTGAAAGGCCCCCTCTTCGCCCAGGTGGTCCTGGCGGACGAGATCAACCGGGCCCCGCCCAAGGTGCAGTCGGCCCTCCTCGAGGCCATGCAGGAACGGGCGGTGACCGCAGGAGGGGTGCGCTACCCCCTGCCCGAGCCCTTCTTCGTGGTGGCCACGCAAAACCCTTTAGAGCTTGAGGGCACCTACCCTCTCCCAGAGGCCCAGCTGGACCGCTTCACCGCCAAAATCCCCTTCCGCCCCCCCAGGCGGGAGGTGTGGCTCAGGATCCTCACGGAGGAACCCCGGATTCCCGAACCCTTGGGGGTGGACTTCCCCAAGGCCCAGGAGGAGGTCCGGGGGATTAGGGTGGCCAGGGAGGCCCTCGAGGCCATCACCCACGTGGCCTTTCTCACCCAGGAGGACCGACGCCTACGGATGGGCCTCTCCCCCCGGGGGGCCAAGGCCTGGCTGGCCCTGGCCCGGGCCTTGGCTTACCTTAGGGCCAAGCCCCTGGTGGACTGGAAGGAGCTTAGGGACGCAGCCTTCCTGGCCCTTCCCCACCGGCTTTTCCTCACGGAGGAGGCCCTTTACGAAGGGGAAAGCGCCGAGGGAATCCTGAAGGAGCTTCTCAGGAAGGGGGGCATCCCCTAGGAAGGAGGCAGGGTATGCGCTGGATCCGGTTTTTTCACGAGGTGGGCCTGAAGGATGTGCCCTTGGTGGGGGGTAAGAACGCCTCCCTCGGGGAGATGATCCGGGAGCTAAGCCCCCTGGGGGTGAAGGTGCCCGGGGGGTTTGCCACCACCAGCGAGGCCTACTGGTATTTCCTCACGGCCAACGGCCTCAAGGAGGCCATCGCCCAGGAGCTCAAGGACCTGGACCCCGATGACCCCATCCTCCTGGCCCGGGCAAGCCGCCGCCTGAGAAACCTGATCCTGAAGGGGGAATACCCCGAGGACCTGGAGGAGGAGATCCGCCAGGCCTATCGAACGCTTTCCCAGGAAGCCGGGGAGGAAGCCCTCCCTGTAGCCGTGCGCAGCAGCGCCACCGCCGAGGACCTCCCCACCGCCAGCTTCGCCGGGCAACAGGAAAGCTACCTCTACGTGCAAGGGGAGGAGGACCTCCTCCTTCATGTGAAGCGGGCCATGGCCAGCCTCTTCACCGCCCGGGCCATCAGCTACCGGGCCCACATGGGGTTTGACCACCTCAAGGTGGCCCTCTCCGTGGGGGTGCAGCGCATGGTGCGGGCGGACACCGCCACAAGCGGGGTGATCTTCACCCTGGACCCCGACACCGGCCACCGGGGCTTCGTCTACATCACCGCCATCTACGGCCTGGGGGAGAACATCGTCCAAGGGCGGGTGGGACCCGACGCCTACTACGTGCACAAGGAGACCCTCAAAGCTGGCTACCGGGCCCTGGTCCACAAGAAGCTCGGCCCCAAGGAGCTTACCCTGGCCTTTGACCCCAGGGAGGGCCGGCTGAGAAACCGTCCCACCCCTCCTTACCTCCGGAACCAGTTCGCCCTTTCCGAGGATGAGGCCCTCCTCTTGGCCGATTGGTCCCTCAAGATTGAGGAGCATTACAGCGGGAAGCGGGGGGCTCCCACCCCTATGGACATCGAGTGGGCCAAGGACGGGCCCACGGGGGAGCTTTTCATCCTGCAGGCCCGTCCCGAGACCGTGCACTCCCAGAAGACACCGGTGCTTCGCATCCACCGCCTTTTGGAAAGGGGCGAGGTCCTGGCCGAAGGCCTGGCGGTGGGGGAAGCCATCGCCACGGGAAGGGCCCGGGTGCTTAAGGATCCCAAGGAGATGGATCGCTTCCAGGAGGGTGAGGTCCTGGTCACGGAAACCACCAACCCCGATTGGGAGCCCATCATGAAGCGGGCAGCGGCCATCGTCACCGAACGAGGTGGGCGCACCTCCCACGCCGCCATCGTGGCCCGGGAGCTGGGGGTACCGGCGGTGGTGGGGGCGGTGGGGGCCACCCGGCTCATTCCCGAGGGGGAAGAGGTCACGGTCTCCTGCGCTGAGGGGGAGGTGGGGCGCGTCTACCGCGGGGCCCTGGCCTTTGAGGTGGAGGAGGTGCGCCCGGAAACCCTCCCCAGGACCCGCACCCGGATCCTGGTCAACGTAGGTACCCCGGAGGAGGCCCTAAGGGTAAGCCTCCTGCCCACGGACGGGGTGGGGCTATTGCGCATGGAGTTCGTCTTCGCCAGCCACGTGCGCATCCACCCCCTGGCCCTAACCCGCTTCGAAACCCTGCCCGAGAAGGTGCGGCGCCAGGTGGAGGAGCTCACCGAGGCCTACCCCGACAAAAGGGCCTACTTCGTGGATACCCTGGCCCAGGGGATCGGCCTCATCGCCGCGGCCTTTTACCCTAGGCCCGTCCTCCTCCGCTTCTCCGACTTCAAGACCAACGAGTACGCCCGCCTCATCGGGGGGCACCTCTTTGAGCCCAAGGAGGAAAACCCCATGCTGGGCTGGCGGGGGGCGAGCCGCTACTACCACCCCGACTACAAGGAGGGCTTCCTCCTCGAGGTGGCGGCGGTCAAGAAGGTGCGGGAGGAGATGGGCCTCAAGAACCTCATGGTGATGGTGCCCTTCTGCCGCACCCCCGAGGAGGGGGCCAGGGTCCTGGAGGTGATGGCGGAGGGGGGCTTGAGACGGGGAGAGGAAGGCCTCGAGGTCTACGTGATGGCGGAGATCCCCTCCAATGTCCTCGAGGCTGAAGCCTTCGCCGAGCTCTTTGACGGGTTTTCCATCGGCTCCAACGACCTTACCCAGCTGGCTTTAGGTCTGGACCGGGATTCGGAACGGGTGGCCCGGCTCTTCGACGAAAGGCGGGAAACCGTCAAGGCCCTCTGCGCCATGCTCATAGAGAAGGCCCACGCCAAGGGGAAAAAGGTGGGCATCTGCGGCCAGGCCCCTTCCGACTACCCCGAGTTCGCCGCCTTTTTGGTGGCCAAGGGCATCGACTCCCTAAGCCTTAACCCTGACGCTCTCCTGCGCACGGTGAAGAAGGTGGCGGAAATCGAAGCCGCCCTGGACTCTGGTGCCTGAAGCCTAGGCCAGGGTACGCTGGGGCATGGTCCGCGAACCGTTCTGCGGTTCGTAGTCGTCTATTTCACCAAAATAGCCGACCAGTGCCCGCTTCCTGCTTCAACGACCGGGTGCTCGTAGACCGGCTGTTGCCAACCGTTCCGCCGCAGAGCCGATCTCCACAGGCGTCACTTCCCGGGGAACTCCCGGTAGGGCCGCTTAGGACGGCCAGCCCGTACTGCCTCAGGTTCAAGGCGGCATTCAGGTCCCGGTCTATCTCCAACCCACACCACGGACACCGGAAGGTCCTGAGGGAGAGGGGCATTCTGGGAGCCACCCATCCGCACCCTGAGCACCTCTTGGTGGAAGGAAAATGGGTTGGAGCAACGATGACCCTGGCCCCGTACCACCCCGCCTTGTACTCCAGCATCCGCCTGAAAGTCCCCCAGCCCACATCGGCCACGGGGCGGGATAGAGGCCCCCTTGCCAGACCCCTCACGTTCAGGTCTTCCACCACCATGACCGGCTTGGTTTTCGCCAGCCAGGTGGTGACCTGGTGCAGGAAGTCCCGGCGGATGTTCTGGACCCTCCGATGAAGCCGGGCAAGCCTCAGGGATGCCTTCTGCCAGTTTTTTGAGCCCCTCTGCTTGCGGAAAAGTTGCCTGGACCTGCGGCGAAGGAGGCGCAGGGATTTTGCCAAGGGTTTGGGTGCCTCTATCCTGGTCCCGTCGGAGAGGACCAGGAAGGCGGAGAGGCCCAGGTCTATGCCCATGGGTTCCCCTTCCCTTTGGGGAGGGTCAGGCCTTTCCACCTCGCAGGTGAGGCTCACATACCACCTGTCCGCCTCCCGGGAAATCGTAGCCGAGAGGATGCGGGCCTTGTTGGATTCCAGCAAGGCTAAGAGTTTGTCCGTCCACTCCTTGGTTCTTACCTTTCCGATGCGGGGGAGTTGCACATGCCTAGGGAAGACCCGAATGGAGCCCGTGAGGCGGGCGGTGTTGTCGTCCATGTGCTTTTTCCTCTTGAAGCGCGGGAAGCGGGCTCGTTTCTGCCTCCAGTTCCTCAGGGCCTTCTCCAGGTCCCGGAAGGCTTCTGTGGGGCCCCTACCCCAAATGAACCGCCTGGGGGGCGCACTTGGAGACCTGGGTCCACCAGGGAGCGTTCTCCCGTTTCCACCGGTTCCACTCCCGGTGGAGTTGGGCGGCGTTGGGAACAGCCTTGCCCTCTTCCAGGGCCTTCTTGCAGAGGTTGAGGCCCCAGTTGTAGGCGAAGCGGGCGGCGCCCACGTGCTGGGCCAGGGCGATGCGGGCAGTGCGGTTGGGGTCCAGCTCAAAGCGAAAGGCCTGGGTTACCCGCATCCCATCACCACAAGATACGGGCTTCGCCCGTGACCAAGAGCCCGCTTGGCCCGGTTCCGGGCCGAACGACGTCCGTACAGGCGACCACAGGCGGAGGTGTTGCTTTGCCCGTAGGGCAAACACATTTGCGTAAGCAAGTTGCTTTGCCCGTAGGGCAAACACATTTGCGTAAGCAAGAGGATCTCCAGAAGGTCCCGCACCAGGTCATCCTTGACCTCGCCTTCTTCCACCACCACCACCACCCGCTTGCCTGCCGCCATGAGAGCTGCCTCCACCATCTCGAACCCAAACGGGGCCAGCCGGTCCCGGTGCTCCACCACGATCCGGCCCACCCCGGGGTCCCGGAGCAGGCGCAGGAGTTTTCTGCGCTTCCCATTGAGCCCCGTTGCTTTGCCCGAGTCAGCGAAGCTATCTTGTGGGCAAACAGATTTGCGTAAGCAAGAGGCAATCTCCGTCACCACCTGGAACTCCAGCCAGCCCTGCTCCCGGGCGAAGGCCTCCAGGCGCTGCACCTGGCGCTGTAGGTCATCCTTTTGGTCGGAAGAAGACACCCGTGCGTAAAGCACCGTGCGCCCTTCGGGGTTGGGTTCCTCCACCAGGATGGTGCCGCTGGGGAGTTGCCGGGCGGGCACGGGGAGCTTACCCGCCTTAAACCACCGCCAGGCGGTGAGGTAGCTGATCCCTTGCTTGCGGGCCCAGTGGGAGGGCTTCACTGCTGAGATGGATAATCACAGAAACGTTAACTGCTGTCAACCTCGGTGGCTCTACACCCTGGCCTACCTGGCCCTGGGTTGGCTTTCCGTCTTCTTTCTCCCCAAGCTCCACCTGCCCCTTCCCACCTTCGGCCTCATGGCCCTCTCCGGGACCTTCTACACCCTGGGAGCCTGGGTGTATGCGAGAAAGAAGCCTGACCCCTGGCCGGGGAAAGTGGGGTTTCACGGCCTAGGGCATCTCCTGGTCCTCCTGGGAAGCCTTTTTATGTACCCGGCGGTTCTAAGCCTGTACACCTAGCTTTCTCATGAGAAAGTGAGTATCCTGGAGGGTATGGAACCCCCCCTCATCCTGATCGTGGAGGACGAAAAGGACATCGCCCGCTTCATCGAGCTGGAACTGCAAGCCGAGGGCTACCGCACCGAGGTGGCCTACGACGGCATCACCGGCCTTTCCCGCTTCCGGGAGGTGAACCCCAACCTAGTGATCCTGGACCTGATGCTTCCCGTCATGGACGGGATCGAGGTGGCCAAGCGCATCCGCAAGACCTCCAACGTGCCTATCCTCATCCTCACCGCCAAGGACCGCATCGAGGACAAGGTGGAAGGCCTGGACGCCGGGGCCGACGACTACCTGGTGAAGCCCTTTTCCATAGAGGAGCTCCTGGCCCGGGTGCGGGCCCACCTGCGCCGGGTGAGCCCGGCCATCACCGGGGAGATCAGGGTGGCGGACCTCATCATCAACCTCGAGGGCCGGGAGGTTTTCCGAAGCGGGCGGCGCATAGAGCTTTCCAACAAGGAGTTCGAGCTCCTGGAACTTCTCGCCAAGAACCCCGGGAAGGTCTTCAGCCGCTACGAGATCGAGGAAAAGGTCTGGCCTGGCTACCAGGGGGGAAGCAACGTGGTGGACGTCTACATCGGCTACCTGCGCAAGAAGCTGGAGGCCGCGGGGGAAAGGCGTCTCATCCACACGGTGCGGGGCGTGGGGTACGTGCTCCGCGAGGATTGACGCATTCCTCCCATGCCCCACTTTGAAGCAGCCCTAAGAACCTCCTCGCCGAGATCCCAAAGCCAAGGCAGGGTGGTATGACCCTGCGCTCCCGCATCACCCTCCTCACCGCAGGCCTCCTCCTGGCAACCCTTTTGGTGCTGGGGATAGCCCTGGAAGGCCTCTTGCGGGGCTTCCTCTACCGCTCCCTGCGCCAGGAGCTTCTGGAGGCCAGCAACCAGGTGGTCCGCCTTCTGAACCTGGGCGGCCAAGCCCTTTTGGAGGCCGGGCTTCCCGCAAGCCTCTACGCGGAACTCCAGCTTCTTCCCGAGGAAAACCCCGCCCTTTTGGCCCGGGAAGGGGGAATTAGCCTCCAGAAAAGCCCCGCCTTAGGAAGCCAGCGCCTTCTCCTAAAGGAGGCGGACTACCGTACCCTTCTGGAGCGGGGCGAGGCCTGGGCCTACACCGAGCTGCCGCGGGAAGGACCCCCCTTAAAGCTTCTGGTTTACGCCCGCCGGGTGGAGGTCAGCCTGGCGGGAACCGTGTGGCAGGGAGCCCTCTTGGTGGGGAAGCCCGTGGAAAGCCTGGAGAGCACCCTCTCCCAGTTCGCCCGCATCTATGCGGGTACGGCGCTTCTCGTGCTCCTCCTCTCCATCCTCCTGGCCAGGAACCTGGTGGCCCGGGCCCTCGAGCCCCTGGAATGGGTGGCCCGGCGGGCCGAGGCCATCACCACCCGCCCCGAACCCCTACCCGAACCCGAGGGGCGGGACGAGGTGGCCACCCTGGTGCGGGCGTTAAACGGCATGCTTTCCCGGATGCAACAGGCCTTCCTGGCCCAGACCCGCTTCCTCCAGGATGCCTCCCACGAACTCAGAACCCCCATCACCGCCATTCTGGGCCACGTGGGCTTCCTGCTGCGCCGCACTCCCCTCACCGAGGCCCAGCGGGAGAGCCTCGAGGTGGTGAAGCGGGAAGCGGAGCGCATGGGAAAGCTGGTGTCGGACCTTCTGGAGCTCTCCCAAAGCGGCACTTGGCGTATGGAACCGGCGCCAGTAAAGGTGCTGGACCTCTTGGAAGAGGTCAAGGAGGAGTTCGCCAAAAGCTTCGAGGGGGAGATTGAGGTGGAAGCCCCCCCGGAGCTTTGGGTGCAAGGCGACCCGGATCGGCTCCACCAGGTCCTGGCCAACCTTCTTTCCAATGCCATCAAGGCCAAGGCCCAGCACATTTGGCTCAGAGCCTTTGACCTGGGGGAGAAGGTGGTGGTGCGGGTGGAAGACGACGGGGAAGGCATCCCTAAGGAGCACCTTCCCCACCTTTTTGAGCGCTTCTACCGGGTGGACAAGGCCCGGGACCGGGAGCGGGGGGGGTCGGGGCTGGGCCTCGCCATCGTGAAGGCCATCCTCGAGGCCCACGGGGGGGAGATCTGGGTGGAAAGCGAGGTGGGCAAGGGAACGGCCTTCAGCTTCTCCCTTCCTTCAACCGCGCCACCGCCTCCTCCACGCTGATCTCCCCCCGGCGCAAAGCCTCCAACACCTCAAGCCTGTCTTCCCCTTCCTCTGCGGCCTCGTAGCCCAGAGCCTTAAGGAGAGCGTCCAGCCGCGCCCGCACCGTGGGGTAGGAAACCCCGAGGATCCTCTCCACCTCCTTCAGGTTGCCGCGGGCCTTCACGAAAAGCCGGAGGAAATCCAGGTGCTCCTTGGAAAGAAGGGCGAACTCGTTCAGCTGGAAGCGGCCGTGCACCTCGGTGCCGCAAGAGGGGCAAAAAAGGGCCTTCACCGCCAAAGGAGCCTCGCAGGCTGGGCACCGCACGGGAACGGGTTTCATCACCATAGCCCCACCTTGATTTCTACTCCCTCCGCCTCCACCTCCAGCAGGGTTAAAGGCGGCAACACCCTAAAGGTCCAAAGGGCAGCGAGAGGCAAGGGAATAGGCGCTCCTCCCCGGAAAAGGGCCCGGGTTTTCCACACCCAGAGGGCGAGGAGCAAACCCCACTCCAGGGCGCAAAGGGGGCCAAGCTGGCCTCACACCACCTCCACCAGCACCTGCACCGGATTGCCCTCCTCCTCCTTTTCGATCTCCACCAGCTTCCCCTCGGGCACCCCCTCCCGCACTAGGCGCAAGAGGTCCTTCAAATGCACCCCCCGGTCCTCCAGGGTGAGCTTGGCCTCTTCGGGCAGGAACTTCTCCAGAAGCTCCGCCAAGGCCAGGGGAAGGTTCACGTGGACCCGAACCGGCTTCCCCTTGTCGTTGGCCTGGATCCGCACCCTGAGGAGCCTGGCAGGGGCCTGCGCCCTGGGCCTGGGTTCCTCCACCGCCTCAAGTAGGGCCAAGGCTTCCTCTACCCCAATCTCCCCGGAACGCACCATCTCCAGAATGCGCCCTTTTTCCTCCATGTCATGCCTCCAGTTCCAGATTCCCCATGGCCACCCTGGCCCTGAGCTTGGCCTTCCCCTCTCCCAGGGACCAGCGCCGCCCGCCAGAGGCCGCCACCTGCCGCCAAGGCCCCGCCACTTCGAGGCCCCCCAGGCGCACCTGGGCCTCCACCTCCAGGTCCGAACCCGGCAAAAAGCGGATCTCGGCGTTGCCCGCCCGCACCTCCAGGCGGTGCTCTCCATCCCGGAGGAAAAGGCCTGCTTCCAGGTTGCCTCCCGAAAGGGCCAGGTCCAGGCCCAAAAGCCTATCCCCTTCCAGGTTGGCCCCTAGGGCCCGGCCTTTGAGGACCACCCCGGCAAGATCCACGTGGCTTCCCTTGGCCAAAAGCATAACCTCGGCCCCCTCGGGAACCCTAAGCCTCCCCTCGCCCAGGGAAACCCGATAGACCGGGATCCCGCCCTCCTGGGTTACCCCTACACCCTCCGCCTCCAGCCCCTCCAACCCCGCCACCCCCACCACCTCGAGGCTGGCCCCGAACGCCTGCACCTGAACCCGAAACCCCTGGGGGGCAAAAACCTGGGAAGCCTCCACAGGAGGCCTTTCCCCACCAGCCAACTCCCTTTCCTCCAGCACGGAAAGAAGCTCCAGGGCCTCCTCCGGGGTAAGGACCCCTTCCCTTACCATCTCCAAAATGCGCCGCTTATCCTCCATAGGAAACCTCCCCAAGCTCCGCCGGAGCCTCCGGGGCAAGCCTCTGGGCCCACCGTAAAAGAACCCGGGCCAGCCTCAGACGCCAGGGGGAACGAAGGGGCTTAAGGAGCCTCTCCCGCTCCGCCTCCAAAAGGAGCTCCTCGTACCTCCTCTTCCCCACCCCCGGGTCCCACCATGGGCTCCACATCCTTCACCTCCTTGTGAAGGATTATAAACCCATTGTTCACAATCTGTCAAGTTAAGGTTTCCATATCTAAAACCCCAGGCCCGAAGGATGGCGGGAACCCAGGAAAGGGGCACCGATGAAGGCGAAGAGCAAAAGGGCATAGGCCAGAAGGAGCAGGGCCATGCGCGGGTAGCCCTGAAGCCTCTCCTCAAGGAGGAAGTAAAGGGTGAGGCCGAGCCAGCCCAGGAGCACGGAGATCTCCTTGGGATCCAGGGCCAAAGGGCTACCGAAATACCCCCAGGCCCAGGCCATACCGCTGGTCAGGCCCAAGGTGGCGGCCAGGTACCCCACCCGAAGGTAACCCTGCTCCAGCCGTCTCAGGCTCCAAAGGGGAGCGGAAAGCAGGGCTTTTTCCGGCACCGACCGCAGGCGCAGGTCCTGCATGGCGCACATCACCCCTGCCCCCACCCCCACCGCTAGGGCCAGGTAGGCCACCAGGAAGGCCCCGGCGTGCACCAGGGTAAGGAGGAGGGGCAGGCTTCCCCCCGGATGGGGCAGGGCCTTGAGGGCAAAAAGGCCAAGGAGCATGGCCAGGAGAACCAAGTAGCGGCGGAGAGGGGTAAGCCTCGGCCGAAGCAAGAGGCTCTCTCCCCGTAAGGCCAAAAGCCCCCCCAGGACCAAAGCGGGCTGGGCTGGACCCGAGAAAAACCCCTTAGCGAAGGCATCGGCCAAGGCAGCCCCCAGGTACAGAAAGGCCCCGAGGAAAAGCCCTCGAGGCCAGAACAACCCCACGGCCAAGAGGAGAACCCCCACCAGAGCCAGCAGGGAAACCGCGGTCATAGCCGTGGGGGACGGAAGGCCAGAAGCGGGCACTCCCCAGGGCAGGGAGGTCCTTGGAGAAAATCCTTGGTTCGGGCCTTTACGGCCAAAATCCAGGGATGGGCCCTACGCCCCGCCTCCTTGTGCCAGGTAAGGGGATCGGCCTCCGGGTACTCCCGCACCACCTCCTTATAGGCCAGGCCCTTCAGGGCCCGTATGGCCTCCCGCACCCGGTGGCCCGCATACCACTCCAGGTAGTCCCCAATGGCTCCCTCTATGAGGGCCTCCACCTTGGGCACCTCGCCCTGGCGGGCCTTGAGGTTCTTCTCCACCACCCGCCTTAGGTCGTCCAGGTTGTACAGGTAGGCCTGGGGTAGGCGGCCCACCCGGGGGTCGATGTTCCGGGGCAGGGCGATGTCGATGAGGAAAAGGGGCTTGGACCTCCTCGGCAGGTCCTCCGGGTGCACCAGGTAATGGGGGCTGGCGGCGGAAGCCACCACCAGGTCCGCCTGGCGCAGGACCTGGGGAAGGGCCTCGAGGCCATAGGCCTCCCCTGCAAACCGCTCCGCCAGGACCCTGGCCTTGTCCACCGTGCGGTTCACCACCAAAACCCGGCCTACCCCATGGGCCTTCAAGTGGGTAAGAAAGAGCTCCGCCATCTCCCCCGCCCCCAAAACCGCCACGGCAAGGCCCGTGAGGTCCCCGTACACCGCCAGGGCCAAGTCCAAGGCCGCGTAGGCCACGCTCACCGCTCCCGCCCCGATGCCGGTTTCGCTCCGGGCCCGCTTGCCCAGGGCGATGGCGGACTGGAAGGCCTTCTCCAAAAGGCTTTCCGTGGCCCCATATTTCCGGGCCAGGAAAAGGGCCTCCCGCACCTGCCCTAGGATCTGCGCTTCCCCCATCACCAAGGAGTCCAGGCCCGCCGCCACCCGAAAGAGATGCCGCAGGACCTCTATTCCCTCCTTCTGGTAAAGGTGGTGGGCCTCCACCCCACGTGCAAGGAGGAGGGCTTTGGCCTCCTTAGGGCTCCCCACCCCGTAGATTTCCGTGCGGTTGCAGGTGGAAAGCACCACCGCCCTGCCCAGGGTGCTTAAAGCCGCCGGCAGGGCCACCGCTGGGTCCAGGGCCGCCCGCTCCCGCACCTCCACGGGGGCGGTCTTGTGGGAAAGGCCCACCAGGTAAAGGGGCAGGGCCATAGTCTTTCGTCAGTATACGCCACCCACGTAGGGACAAGTATCCCTCTTTAAGGGCTCACCCTTAACCGAAGGCCTATGAGAGCGCCCGAAGTATGGCCTGAAAAAGCCCTTCCAGGCCCGGCTTCGGTGCCTCCCACACGGCAAAGCCTAGCTGCCTGGCCTCTTCCGCCGTGCTGGGGCCGATGCAGGCCGCCTTGGGCCTCCTAGGGGTCTTCCGGGCGTAGGCCCTGGCGGCGCTTGGGCTGAAGAAGGCCACCACCTGGGCCCTTTCCAAAAGCGCCAGCTCCTCAGGGGAAAGCACCCTCTCCCGGGTAGCGTACACCTCCAATCGCTCCACCGCCACCCCTCGGGCCCAGAGGCCTTCCTCCAAATCCTTCCCCGCCAGATCCCCCGCCACAAAGAGCACCCTTTGGGCCGGGGGAAAGGTTGCCGCCAGGTCCTTGGCCGTGGCCCGGGAAGGGACGAAGGCAGGGGATAGCCCCCCCTGGCGCAGCACCTCCCCCGTTCCCTCCCCCACCGCCGCCACCTTGAGAAGGGGCCTTCCCACCTTTTCCCAGGCCCAAAGGAGCCTCTTAGCTCCCTCTTTGGAAGTGACCGCCACCCAGTCCGCTTGGAGGAGTCTTCCGGGAAGGACCTCGAGGCCCGGCAGGTCCACCTGCTCCAAAAGGGCCACCTCCGCCGCCTCAATCCCCAAGGCGCGGAGCCGGTCCAATAGCCCCTTATCCTTCCCGCGGGTGAGCAGGACCACGGCCTTTAAGGACCTTGTGAAAGAGCTTCATGGCGGCCAACGCTCGAGGGAAACCCAGGAAAAGGGCGGACTGCAGGATGGTTTCCCGCACCTCCTCCTCGGTGGCGCCTACCCGTAAAGCCCCCTCCAGATGGGTGGCCAGCTCCTTGGGGCTACCCAGGGCGATCAGGGCGGTGATGGCCAGGAGTTCCCGGGTTTTGAGGTCCAGCCCTGGCCGGGCCAGGACCTCCTCGTAGGCGAAGTCCCGGATGTAGCGGAAAAGATCCTCGTCCACCTCCTTCAGGCTTGCCTCAATGGCCCCTTGCTTCTCCCCCCAGATGGCCTGCCGCACGCTCATGGCAGGTAGTCTAACACCCCCTCCAGCCGGTGGAGGGCCTGGGGATTCTCCCCCAGGGGATCAAAGAGGAGGGGTTTAACCCCAGCCCCCTGAGCCCCGACCCAATCGGCCTCCGAGTCCCCCACGTGCACCGCCTCCTCGGGAGCCACGCCCAGGGCCTCGAGGGCCTCCTGGAAAAGCCTGGGATCGGGTTTGGCCACCCCGGAAAGGGCACTCACCGAAAGGTGCTGGAAGTAAGGTCTTAAGCCCACCACCTCCAGGATCTCCGGCAGGGTGGCATCCCAGTTGGACACCACCGCCAGGGCATAGCCCCGCTCCTTCAGGGCCTGTAAGGTGGCCTCGGCTCCGGGAACCACGGGCCAGAACCGGGGGTTCCTCCAGTTTTCCACCAGCTCCCGGCTCAGGGCCTCGGCGTGCTCCTCGAGGCCCATCCCTGTAAAGAGCCTGCGGTGGAACTCCCGCCAAAGCCCCAGGGCGGTTTCCAGATCCCGGGCCTTTAGGTGGTGGTCCTCATAGAAGCGAAATGCCGCCAAGGCTGCCGCCTTGGGATCCCTCCTGGGCTTAAGGCCCCGCTCCTCCAAAAAAGGCAGGAGCCAAAACCGGGGGCTTGCCAGGATGAGGGTGTTGCCCACGTCAAAGAGCACCGCCCGGGTCATGAACCCAGTGTATACCCTGGCTTCTCTAAGGGGTGTCTAACCTCCACCTGCTATGGTTTTTATAGCAAAAGGGGAGTGGTAAGGCATGCGATGGCTCGTATGGACCCTGGCATTGCTGGTTCCCAGCCTGGCCCAAAGCTTTGAGGTGGTTTCCGGGGAAGCCCGCTACCGGGTGCGGGAACAGCTGGCGCAGGTGGGCATCGCCGATGCCGTGGGCACCACCCAGGCGGTAAAGGGGCAGGTGGCCCTCCAGGGCACCAGGGCCACGGGGGAGTTCGTGGTGGACCTGAGGGAACTCCGAAGCGACCAGCAGCGGCGGGATAACTACCTCAGGCAAAACACCTTGCAAACGGACCGCTTCCCCACCGCCACCTTCCGGCCCAAGGAGGTGAAGGGCCTTCCTAGCCCCCTGCCCCAAAGGGGCAGGTTCCCCGTGCAGGTGGTGGGGGACCTCACCATCCGGGACGTGACCCAGGAGGTGGTGTGGGAGGGGGAAGTGGAGTTTTCGGGGGAAGAAGTGAGGGTTCGGCTCAAGACCGAGTTCCCCTTTGAACGGTTCCAGCTCACCCCGCCCCGGGTGCCCATCCTCCTCAGCGTGGAAAACCGCATCCGGCTGGAGGTGGACCTCAGCTTGAGGCGAAAATGAAACGGCGCACCCTGTTAGGATTTTTCCTCTCCCTCCCCCTGGCGCGGGCCCAGTGCCCGCCCACCCCGCCCCTCACGGAAGGGCCCTACTACCTTAGGGAGGTACCCCGGCGGAGGGACCTGAGGGAAGGGCTTCCCGGAATCCCCCTTCGGCTTACCCTCCGGGTGCAGGACCGCACCTGCCAGCCCCTTGGGGGCGTGCGGGTGGACCTCTGGCACACGGATGCCCTGGGGCGCTACTCGGGGGTGAACGCCCCCGGGGTCTTCTGCCGGGGCTGGCAGCCCACGGACCACCAGGGCCAGGTGGAGTTTCTCACCCTCTTTCCCGGCTGGTACCCAAGCCGTACCCCCCACCTGCACCTCCGGGTGGAGGCGGGAGGCAGAAGCTTCGCCACCCAGCTTTTCTTCCCCGAGGAAGTCCAGCGCCAGGTCTACGCCCAACCCCCCTACGCGGAAAGGGGGATGCCCCGGATCGGCAACCGCCAGGACATGCTCTTCCGGGCCGACCTCCTCCTGGCCCTGAAGCCCGAAGGGGAAGGTTACGGGGGAAGCTTCGTCCTTACCCTGCCCTTTTAGTACCCTTAAGGCATGGTCCCCCGTTACCAGACCCCCGAGATGGCCGAGCTATGGTCGGAGGAAAACCGCTACCGCATGTGGGCGTTGGTGGAAGCCTATGCCCTCGAGGCCTGGGAAGCCCTGGGCCAGGTGCCCAAAGGGCTTTCCCAAAGGCTTCTTGAGCACCTAAAGGAGCATCCCCTGGACGCCCGCTTCGCCCAGAGGGTGGCGGAGCTGGAGGAGGTCACCCGCCACGACCTGGTGGCCTTCACCCGGGCCCTGGTGGAGTGGACCGGGGACGAGGAGGTGGGGCGCTACCTGCACCTGGGCCTCACCAGCTCGGACATCGTGGACACCGCGCAAAACGCCCTTTTGGTGAGGGCCTTGGACCTGATCCTTGAGGAGCTACGCGAGGTCCAGGAGGAGCTCAAGCGCCTGGCCCTCCGCTACAAGCACACCCCGGCCATCGCCCGCACCCACGGGGTCCACGCCGAGCCCACCAGTTTCGGCCTCCGCTTCCTGAGCTTTCACGCTGCCTTTGAGCGAGACAAGGAAAGGCTTAAGCGCGCTCAGAAGACCATCGGGGTGGCCATGATCTCGGGCTCGGTGGGCAACTACGCCCACGTTCCCCCAGAGGTGGAGGCCCACGTGGCCCGGCGGCTTGGCCTGAGCCCAGAACCCCTTTCCACCCAGGTGGTGCCCCGGGACCGGCACGCGGAGGTGCTGGCCGCCCTGGCCATCCTGGGGGGGAACCTGGAGCGGGTGGCGGTGGAGCTTCGCCACCTCCAGCGCACAGAGGTACTGGAAGCCCAGGAGCCTTTCCGGGAAGGCCAGACGGGAAGCTCCAGCATGCCCCACAAGAAAAACCCCGTGGGTTTGGAAAACCTCACCGGGATGGCCAGGCTCCTTCGGGGATACCTGGGCCCCTCCCTGGAAAACATCGCCCTGTGGCACGAAAGGGACATCTCCCACTCCTCCGTGGAACGGGTCATCCTCCCTGACGCCACCACCGCCAGCCACTACGCCCTGAGGCGGCTAAAGGGCATCCTGGAAGGCCTGGTGGTTTCTGAGGCAAACCTCAAGCGGAACCTGGACCTCACCCGGGGCCTGGTCTACTCCCAGCAGGTGCTGAACGCCCTCATCGCCCAGGGTCTTCCCCGGGACAGGGCCTACGCCATCGTGCAACGCAACGCTCTAAGAAGCTGGGAGGAGGGCCGAAGCCTCGCCGAGCTTTTGGAAGAGGACCCGGAAAACCCCCTAAAGGGGGAAAGGCTTAAGGCCCTCTTTGACCCTGCGCCCTTCCTAAAGCACGTGGACGCCATCTACGCCCGCTTTGGGCTTTGAGGGGAAAACCGTTACCACAAAGGGGCCAGCTGGAGGGCGAAGCCCGGGAGTTCCGGTTCCAGGGAAAGGGTGTCCACACCCTCAAAGCGCTCCGGCTCCTTTCCCGGCCTGTACACCTCCACGGTCCGGGTGTAAGGGTCCACCAGCACCCCCAGGCGCGCTCCCTCCTTAAGGTAAAGGGCCATCTTGGCCCTGAGCTCCTCTATCCCTTGCGAGGAGGAACGCACCTCAAAGACCACGTCCGGAACCAAAGGAGGGAATCCTTCCTTCTCCTCCTCCGACAGAGCCTCCCACCGCTTTTTTTCCACCCAAGAAGCATCCGGGGACAGGATGGCCCCACCCGGTAGCTTGAACCCCGTGGAGGCGTCAAAGACCACCCCCAGACCCCTTTCCTCGTTCCAGCGGGCCAGCTGATACGCCAGCTGGAGGCTCCGCCGACCACTTTGCCCTCCTGTGGGACTCACCCAAAGCCTCCCCTCCGGCGACCGCTCAAACTGGTAGCCGGGATTGCGCTCCGAAAGCAGCCAAAGCTCCCTTTCCCCGATGGGGCGCAGAAGGTCCAGGGATAGGGCCATACCTTCCTCATTGTGGCACCCTCCGGGCTTAAAATGAAGGCTGGATGGGACCAAGGTCCCAAAGCGGAGGCACATGGAAAAGCTTTACGAGGGCAAGGCGAAAATCCTTTACCCGGAAGGGACCGACACCCTCAGGGTTTACTTCAAGGACGAGGCCACGGCCTTCAACGCGCAAAAGCGGGGCCTCATCCCTGGCAAAGGGGTGGTCAACAACAAGATCTCGGCAACCCTCTTCCGCTACCTGGAAGCCCACGGGGTGAAAACCCATTTCCTCGAGGAGCTCTCCGACCGGGAGATGCGGGTCCTACGGGTGGAGATCCTCCCCCTGGAGGTCATCCTCCGCTTCAAAGCAGCGGGGAGCTTCGCCAAGCGCTACGGGGTGAAGGAGGGTACCCTCCTAAGGGTTCCCTTGGTGGAGTACTCCCTTAAAAGCGACCCTCTGGGCGACCCCTTGATCTGCCCCGAGGCCATTTTGGCCCTGGGCCTGGCCACGGAGGAGGAGCTTTCCCAGGTGAAGGCCACCACCCTGAAGGTAGGAGAGCTATTGCGGAACTTCTTCGCCCAAAGGGGGCTGGACCTCATCGACTTCAAGCTGGAGTTCGGCAAAAGGAACGGGGAGATCCTTCTCGCCGACGAGATCTCTCCCGACACCATGCGCCTTTGGGACCAAAAGACGGGAGAGCCCATGGACAAGGATCGCTTCCGCAAGGATCTGGGAGGTGTGGAGGAAGCCTACCAGGAGGTCCTTCGGCGGGTTCTAAGGGGGTAGCCATGCCCAAGTACCAGGCCACCCTGCTCATTGAGCTCAAAGAAGGCATCCTGGACCCCCAGGGCCGGGCGGTGGAAGGGGTTTTGAAGGATCTGGGCCACCCCGTGGATTCGGTGCGGGTGGGGAAGGTCCTCGAGGTGGTCTTCCCCGCGGAAACCCTCCTGGAGGCGGAGGAGAAAGCCAGGGCCATGGGGAAGCTTTTGGCCAACCCGGTGATGGAGGTCTTCACCCTGGAGGCCTTAAAGGAACTCCCATGAAGTGGGCCATCATCCGCTTCCCTGGCTCCAACTGCGACGAGGACGCCCGCTTCGCCTTGGAGAAGGCGGGCTTAAAGGCGGAGTACGTCTGGCACACGGAAACAAGCCTGAAGGGCTTTGACGGGGCCTTCTTGCCAGGGGGCTTCAGCTATGGAGATTACCTGAGGGCCGGGGCCCTGGCGGCCAAAAGCCCGGTGATGGAGGAGGTAAGGCGCTTCGCCCACCAGGGGCGGCCCGTGATCGGGGTGTGCAACGGCTTCCAGGTGCTCACCGAGGCCGGGATCCTTCCCGGGGCCCTCCTCGCCAACCTGAACCTGCACTTCACCTGCAAGGAAGTGGGGGTAAGGGTGGAGCGCAACGATCTCCCCTTCACCCGCCTTTACCAGAAGGGGCAGGTCCTCCGCCTGCCCATCGCCCATGCCGAGGGCCGCTACTATGCGGACGCTGAGACCCTGGCCCGGCTGGAGGGAGAAGGCCTGGTGGTCTTCCGCTACGCCCCCCTAAAGGGGGAAGCGGACTACAACCCCAACGGGAGCCTCCACGATATTGCCGGCATTACCAACGAGAAAGGGAATGTCCTCGGCATGATGCCCCACCCCGAGCGGGCAGTGGATGAGGTTTTGGGCGGCACGGATGGGCTCCCTTTGTTCCTAGGGCTCTTAGAGGAGGTAGCGGGATGAAACCCAAGGCCATCACCTTTGACTTCTGGGGCACCCTCTTCACGGAGGGAAAGGCGTTTTTGGAAAAGGTCATGCCCGCCCGGTACGAGATCCTCCTGGATGCCCTATCCGAGGCCGGGCACCCAGCGGAGGAGCACGAGGTGCGGGAAGCCTACCGACAGGCGGCCCTTGCCTTTGAGGAGGCCTGGAAGGCTGGGGAACACATGTCCGTATACGACCGGGTGGTCCGCATCTTCGCCCTTCTTGGGGCTCCCCACGACCCCGGGCTCATCGCCCTTACCGCCAGGAAGCTGGAGGAAAGCTCCCTTCTAGTGGACCTCGAGGCCCTCCCTGGAGTGGGGGCGCTGAAGGAGCTGGCCAAGAAATACCCCCTGGCCTTGGTTTCCGACACCGGCCTCACCCCGGGCCGCCTCATCCGGGAACACCTGAAGCGGCAGGGGCTGGATGTCTTCCAAGCCTACAGCTTCTCCGACGAAACCGGCTACGTGAAGCCCAAGCCCGAGGCCTTCCGGGTAGCCCTCGAGGCCCTGGGTGTGGCCCCGGAGGAGGCCTTGCACGTGGGCGACCTGCCCCAGACGGACATCAAAGGAGCCTTCGCCACCGGCTACCCCTGGGCGGTGCAGTACGTGGGCCTGAGGGAGGTGAACGGGGAGATCAAGCCCACGGCCAAGATCAAGGACCACCGGGAGCTTCTTCCCCTTCTCCAGTGATGGAAACCCTAGCCCAAGAAATCGGCATCCCGGAAGAGGAGTACCGGGAGATCACCAAGCGGCTTGGCCGGGAGCCCAACCGGGTGGAGCTCTTCCTCTTCAAGGTGATGTGGAGCGAGCACTGCGCCTACAAGAACTCCCGGCCCCTCCTGAAGCAACTTCCCAAGGAGGGGGAGGCCGTCCTCCAGGGCCCAGGGGAAAACGCCGGCGTGGTGCGCATCGGCGAGGGCTGGGCGGTAGCCTTTAAGATCGAAAGCCACAACCATCCTTCGGCGGTGGAGCCCTTCCAGGGAGCCGCCACCGGGGTGGGGGGGATCATCCGGGACATCCTGAGCATGGGGGCCCGGCCCATCGCCCTGCTGGATTCCTTGCGCTTTGGCCCCCTGGGGGACGCTCGAAGCCGCTACCTCCTCAAGGGAGTGGTCTCCGGCATCGCCCACTACGGCAACGCCGTCGGAGTCCCCACGGTGGGAGGGGACCTCTACTTCCACGAGGGTTACCGGGAGAACCCCTTGGTGAACGCCATGTGCCTGGGGCTTCTTAGGGAGGAGCACTTAAGGCGGAGCCGGGCCTCCTTAGGCCGGCCCATCTACTACGCCGGGGCCAAAACGGGAAGGGATGGAGTGGGCGGAGCTGCCTTCGCCAGCCGGGAGCTTTCCGAGGACAAGGAGGAGGACCGGCCAGCGGTCCAGGTAGGGGACCCCTTTTTGGGGAAGCTCCTTATGGAGGCTACCCTCGAGGCCATCGAGAAGGACCTGGTGGAAGGCGTCCAGGACATGGGGGCAGCAGGGCTCACCAGTAGCCTCTCGGAGCTGGCCCATAAGTCGGGCCTCGGGGTGGAGCTGGATCTAGACCGCGTCCCCACCCGGGAAAGGGACATGGGGCCCATAGAGCTTCTCCTCTCCGAAAGCCAGGAACGCATGGTCCTGGTGCCTAAGGAAGGCAAGGAGAAGGAGCTGGAAGAGGTCTTCCAGCGGTGGGGCCTGGACTGCGTGCCCGTGGCCAGGACCATTCCCGAGAGGATCTTCCGCGTCCTCTTCCGGGGCGAGGTGGTGGCCGAGGTTCCCACGGAAGCCCTCGCGGAAGCCCCCACCTACGTGCGCATCGGAAGGGAGGACCCCGAGATTCGAAGGCTCCGGGAGACGCCCCTTCCCCCTCTTGCCGCCAACCCCCAGGAGGTTCTTCTCCAGCTCCTCGCCTCCCCCAACCTGGCAAGCCGGGAAGCCATTTACGAACGCTACGACCACCAGGTGGGAACCCGGACCGCCCTGGTGCCAGGCAAGGGAGATGCGGCGGTGCTCTGGGTGAAGGGAACCCACTTGGGCATTGCGGCCAAGGTGGACCAAAACCCCAGGTATAGCCGCCTCCATCCCCGGCTTGGAGCCATGCACGCCTTGGCGGAGGCCTGCCGCAACGTAAGCGTGGTGGGGGCAAAACCTCTGGCCTACACCGACGGCCTCAACCTGGGAAGCCCGGAAACCCCGGAAGGCTACTTTGAGCTCCAGGAAACCATCGCCGGCCTTAGGGAGGCCAGCGAGGCCCTGGGGGTGCCGGTGGTCTCCGGAAACGTATCCCTTTACAACGAAAGCGGGGGCTGGCGCATCCCCCCCACGGCCATGGTGGGGGTAGTGGGGGTCTTGGACATAAGAAGGCGGGCAGAGATGGGCTTCCGCCGCCCGGGAGAGGTGATCCTCCTTCTAGGGGAGGAGAAAGGGGAGCTTGGGGGAAGCGAGGTCCTCCACCTCCTTACGGGCCTCGAGGCGGGCCATCCACCCAAGCTGGATCTGGAGCAGGAGAAGCGGGTACAGGAGGCCATCCGGGAACTCATCGGCTTGGGCCTCACCCGCACCGCCCACGATCTGGCGGAAGGAGGGCTTTTGGTGGCCCTGGCGGAGATGACCTTCCCCTACGGCCTGGGGGCCACGGTGGAGGTGCGCACCCGGGGCCTCGACCAGCCGTCAGGCCAGCTTGCCACCCTCTTCGGCGAGGCACCGAGCCGGATCCTCTTCACCGTGGCCAAGGAGGACCTCAAGGAGGTCACCTTCCGGCTGGAGGAATGGGGCCTTCCCTACCGCGTCCTGGGCGAAACCGGGGGGAATACCCTCACGGTCCTCACCCTGGATGGGGTGCTAGAGTGGGAGGTACAGGAACTCCTCGCCGCCTGGAAGCGGCCCCTGAGGGAGGTGCTGGATGGACAAGCCTAGGGAAGAGTGCGGGGTCTTGGGGCTTTGGAGCGAAGAACCCCTGGACGTGGCGGGATTACTCCATCTGGGCCTCCTCGCCCTGCAACACCGGGGACAGGAGGCGGCAGGGATTGCTGTATCGGACGGAAAGGAGTTTTTGGTGGAGAAGGATCTGGGCCTGGTAAACCAGGTTTTTACGGAGGAGCGGTTGGCCCGCCTGCGCCTGGGGGAAGCCCGGCTGGGCCTGGCCCACACCCGCTACTCCACCACGGGCTCCAACCTGCGCTTCAACGCCCAGCCCCTCACCGCCCGCACCGCCCACGGGGTTCTGGCCATCGCCCACAACGGCAACTTCACCAACGCCAAACCCCTTCGCGACCGGCTTCTAAGAGAGGGGGCCACCTTTCAAAGCACCACGGACACGGAGGTGATGCTCCTCCTCCTCGCCCGCTTGGGCCACCTCTCCCTCCCCGAGGCGGCCGCCGAGGCCATGAAAGCCCTGGAAGGGGGGTATTCCATCCTCCTCATGGACCGCAGAACCGTGGTGGCCCTCCGGGATCCCCACGGGGTGCGGCCTCTGGCCATCGGCAGGCTTCCTAAAGGCTACGCCTTTGCCTCCGAGCCCCCAGCCCTCGAGCTCATGGGGGCTCGGTACCTCCGGGACGTGCGCCCGGGAGAGGTGGTCTGGGTGGAGGAAGGCGAGCTTAAAAGCCTCCAGGCCCTTCCCCCAAACCCCGCCCCATGCGCCTTTGAGTGGATCTACTTCGCTAGACCCGATAGCCTCCTGGACGGGGTGGAAGCCTACGAAGCCCGTGTGCGCATGGGCATGGAGCTTTTCCGGGAAGCGCCGGCCGAAGCGGACATGGTGGTGCCGGTCCCCGACTCCGGCATCGGGGCGGCGGTGGGCTACGCCCGCTCAAGCGGCCTCCCCCTGGAGTACGGCCTTTACAAGAACCCCTATGCGGGCCGGACCTTCATCCAGCCCACCCAGGCGCTACGGGACCTGAAGACCCGCTTAAAGCTCTCCCCCACCTCGGCGGTGCGGGGCAAGCGGGTGGTGCTCATCGACGACTCCATCGTGCGGGGCACCACCAGCCGCCACATCGTGGCCATGCTGAGGGAAGCAGGGGCCCGGGAAGTCCACTTCCGGGTCTCCAGCCCCCCCATCCGCTTCCCCTGCTACTACGGCATCGACACCGCCGCCCGTAAGGAGCTCATCGCCGCCGAGAAGAGCGTGGAGGAGATCCGGGCCTTTATCGGGGCGGATACCCTGGCCTTCCTCTCGGAGGAAGGGGTTAAACGGGCTATCGGAGGGCCCGTGTGCTTAGCCTGCTTCAACGGGCGCTATCCGGCTGGGGTGCCCGTGGAAGGGGAAAAGCTGGCCTTGGAAATCCTGTAGGCCCCACCCCAGGCCCCTACCGTGGCAGGGCCTGGGTTAATCCTTTGAGGCCACCCCACGCCCCAGGAAAAACCCCGACCCAAGGCCCAGAAGAAACCCCACCAGCAGGAAGATAAAAGCGAAAGCGCCGGTGGAAGCCAGGTGCCAGCCGAAGAACCAGTAGCTACACACCGCATACCGCTCCACCTGCACCCGGACCAGCTCCGGCAGGTCACGGCTAGAAGTAAAGTTGATGAGAATAATGGCCAGGAGCAGGATAGCCAGGGTCAGAAGAAGCCCCCACTTCAAAATCGGGAAAACGCCTCCCTTCATGCCCCAAGCTTACCAAGGGAATCGCCCTTCTCGGGGTCCATCCGCCAACCCATAAGGCATCGGATCCAGGAAGAACCTAGTCCCACCCCGGTTCAGGACCTATAATCGGCCTATGGTCAGGACCAGCTTAAGAGACGAGGCCCTTTTTCAGCTCATCGCCCTGGAGGAAAAGCGCCAGCGGGAAGGCCTGGAACTCATCGCCAGCGAGAACTTCGTCTCCGCCCAGGTGCGGGAGGCCGTGGGGAGCGTCCTCACCAACAAGTATGCGGAGGGCTACCCGGGTGCCCGCTACTACGGGGGATGCGAAATCATAGACCAGGTGGAAAGCCTGGCCATCGAGCGGGCCAAGGAGCTCTTCGGCGCCACCTGGGCCAACGTCCAGCCCCACTCTGGCTCTCAGGCCAATATGGCGGTGTACATGGCCCTCATGGAACCGGGGGAGACCCTCATGGGGATGGACCTGGCTGCCGGAGGCCACCTCACCCACGGCTCCAAGGTGAACTTCTCCGGGAAACTCTACAAGGTGGTTTCCTACGGGGTCCGACCCGACACTGAGCTCATCGACCTGGAGGAGGTGCGCCGCCTGGCCCTCGAGCACCGGCCCAAGGTCATCGTAGCGGGCGCCAGCGCCTACCCCCGCTTCTGGGACTTCAAGGCCTTCCGGGAGATCGCCGACGAGGTGGGGGCCTACCTGGTGGTGGACATGGCCCACTTCGCTGGTCTGGTGGCGGCGGGGCTCCACCCCAACCCTCTACCCTACGCCCACGTGGTCACCAGCACCACCCACAAGACCCTAAGGGGCCCGAGGGGTGGGCTCATTCTCTCCAACGACCCGGACCTGGGCAAAAAGATCGATAAGATCATCTTCCCCGGAATCCAGGGCGGGCCCTTGGAGCACGTGATCGCCGGCAAGGCGGTGGCCTTCTTTGAGGCCCTGCAGCCCGAGTTCAAAGAATATAGCCGCCTGGTGGTGGAAAACGCCAAGCGCCTTGGCGAGGAGCTGGCCAAAAGGGGCTACCGCCTGGTCACGGGGGGAACCGACAACCACCTCCTCCTCCTGGACCTCCGCCCCAAGGGCCTGACCGGCAAGGAGGCGGAGGAGAAGCTGGATGCCGTGGGCATCACCGTGAACAAGAACGCCATCCCCTTTGACCCCAAGCCCCCCAGGGTCACCTCTGGGATCCGCATCGGCACCCCGGCCATCACCACCCGGGGCTTCACCCCGGAGGAAATGCCCTTGGTGGCGGAACTCATCGACCGGGCCCTTATGGAGGGGCCCTCGGAGGCCTTGCGGGAAGAGGTTAGGCGGCTCGCCCTAGCCCACCCCTTGCCCTAGGGAAGCCTTAGAATTGGAAGAAGATGCTCAAGCGCCTCGAGGTGCGCAACCTCGCCGTAATCCGCGAGGCTACCCTGGAGCTCGGGCCTGGGCTCAACGTCCTCACCGGGGAAACCGGGGCGGGGAAAAGCCTCCTGGTGGACGCTTTAGCCCTGCTCCTGGGGGCCAGGTCCGAGGGGCTTCTGGGGCCTTTTGGCGACAGCCTCCTGGTGACCGCCTTCTTCCAAGGTGAGGGCGAGGAGCGCATCCTTTCCCGCCGCATTGGAGGCCGTTCCACCCCGCGGATCGATGGGGAGGTGGTGAGCCTAAAAGAACTCCAAGAGGAGGCGGAAAGGTGGCTTTCCCTCCACGCCCAGTACACCGCCATCGCCCTCCTCTCCCCCAAAAGGCAGCGGGAGCTTCTGGATGCCCTGCTGCCCCCGGGCCTCCTCCAGGAATACGGGGAGGCTTACAGGAAGCATCAAGCCCTCCTTGCGGAAAAGCGCACCCTGGAGGAAGTCCTGAGGGCCAAGACCGAGCGGGAGGACCTCTTGCGCTTCCAGCTCAAGGAGATCCAGGAGGCGAGCCCCAGGCCTGGCGAGGATCAGGAGTTGGAAGCCGAGGCGCAAAGGCTCCGCCATCTGGAAGCCCTAAGGGAGCGCTCGGGAAAGGCCTACACCCTCCTGGCGGAAGGAGGTGCCCTGGATCTTCTTCAGGCGGCCCTCCGGGAGCTAAGGGCGGGGAGCCGCTTTGACCCGGCCCTCGAGGCCCTGGCCAGGGACCTGGAGGCGGCTTTGGAGGGAGGCCGGGCCGTGGCCCGGGAGCTGGAGGACTACCTGGAAAGCCTGGAAGGAGATCCAAGCCGCCTGGCCCAGCTGGAGGAGCGCCTTTCCCTTTTGGAAAGGCTTAAGCGCAAGTACGGCCCCACCCTGGAGGAGGTCCTGCGCTATCGAGAAAGGGCAGAGGAGGAGCTGAAGGCCCTGGAGGGAGGGGAAGAGCGGCTTTTGGAGCTGGAAAGGGCTTTAAGGGTGGCCTCGGAGGCCCTCTATAAAGCGGGAGAGCGCCTTTCCGAAGCCCGCCTCGAGGCGGCACGGAAGCTGGAAAAGGAAATGGAGGCGGAGCTTTCCGCCCTGGGTTTCCCCAAAGCCCGCTTCCAGGTGGAGCTCAAGCCTCTTCCCGAACCTGGGCCCCAGGGCCTGGAGGAGATCCTCTTCCGCTTCTCCGCCAACCCCCACCTTCCCCCCGCTCCCCTTTCCGCGGCTAGCGGCGGGGAGCTCTCCCGCATCGCCTTGGCCTTGGCCCTCCTCACCGGGGCCGAGGCCCCCACCGTGGTCTTCGACGAGGTGGACACCGGGGTGGGCGGGGAAACCGCCTGGAAGGTGGCGGAAAGGCTCGCCCAGCTGGGCCAGGCCCGGCAGGTCCTGGTGGTCACCCACCTGCCCCAGATCGCCGCCCGCGCAAAGAGGCACCTCAGGGTGGTGAAGGAGGGGGAGGAGGTGCGCATCGAGGTCCTGGAAGGGGAAAAGCGCATACGGGAGCTCGCCCGCCTCCTCTCCGGCCAGTACACCGAGGCCGCCCTAGCCCACGCCCGCCTTCTCCTGGAGGGAAGCAGCCAACCTGCACAAGGTCGGGTGGAAGTTCAGGAATGAATCCCCTAGAGGCCCCCTACCCCGTCTACCTTGTCCGGGAAACGGAGGTGGTGCGCAACTCCTTGGCCGAAGGCCTCCCCCTCCCCCAAGGGGACACCCTAGAGGTGGGGACGAAGACCTACCAGGTGGTGCGCCTGCCTGCCCCAGAGGGCACCTACCTGCTTCTCCTCGAGGTCAGCCATCTGGCCGTGCGGGCCAAGGCCTACCAAAGCCTCCTTCGGGTGCTGAAGGGGCTCCTGCAACACGAGGAGCCAGAGGGCCTTCTCAAGGACTTGATCCGCGAAGCCGTGGCGGTGGTACCAGGAGCCGAAGCAGGCAGCATCCTCCTAAGGGAAGGAGCCTTCTTTTACCTGGTGGCCCAGGAAGGTTTCAGCGATCGCCTGCTCATGGCCCGCACCTCCCTGGAGGAGGAGCTCTTCTGGTATGGCCTGGGAGTGGACAACTGGCAAAAGGGCCGGCCCCGGGTCCTCAAAGGGGAGGAGGTGCGGCACCTTTCCAGCCTGAGCACCGTGGAGGCCAGACCCCTCTTCTTCGAGCACGGCCGCCTTCTGGAAATCCAGGCCACCTTGGGCCTGCCCATCGTCCTGGAGGGCGAAGTGCTGGCCACCATGAACCTGGATAGCTTCTCGAACCCTGAGGCCTTCGGCCCTCTTTCCCTGGAGCTGGCCCAGGCCTTCGCCTTGGAAGCCGCCCTCCTCCTCAAGGCCCTTAAGGAGCGCCAGGCCCTGCAGGAGGCCGCCCGCACCGACCCCCTCACCGGTTTGGGCAACCGCCGGGCCCTGGAGGAAGCCTTTCCCCTCTTTCTCCAGGAAGCCCGGACCCTGGGGGAGCCTTTGTCCCTGATCTACTGGGATCTCGACGGCCTTAAGGCCTTGAACGACCGGGAGGGCCACGCGGTGGGCGACCAGGCCCTGAAGAGCCTGGCCCAGGCCCTAAGAAACCTCTCCCGCCGCCGCGACGTGGCCTTCCGCATCGGCGGGGATGAGTTCGTGAGCCTCCACCTGGGCCTGAAGGCAGAGGAGATCCCCACCCTCATCGCCCGGCTTCAGGAGAACCTGCCCTACCAGGTGGCCGCAGGAGGGCTTCTGGTGGAGGGAGAGGACCTGGGGGCCCTCCTCAAGGAGGCCGACAAACGCATGTACCGGGCCAAGAAGGCTAGAAAAGGGCTTTAACCCCATCCGCCACGTACTGCACCGCCAAGGCGGCCAGGAGGATCCCCAAAACCCGGGTAACCACGTTCACCCCCGTGCGTCCCAGGGCCCGGCGCACCTGGGCCGCAAGCCGGAGGAACACATAGGCCAGAGCCAGGACCAAAAAGACCGTGGAAAGGACCACCGCAAAGCCCAAGGGTTCCCTCCGGGCCTCTGCGGCCAGGATAAGGACGCTGGCCAAGGCCCCAGGGCCGGCAATCAAGGGAATGGCCAGGGGAAAGACGGAGATATCCGCCCGGAGGCGGGCCTCATCCTTTTCCTCCTCTGTTTCCCGCTCGTGGTGGGCGAAAACCATCTCGGTGGCGATGCGGAAGAGGAGGATGCCCCCGGCGATGCGCAGGGCCTCGAGGCTGATCCCCAGGTAGCCCAAAAGCCCCCGCCCGAAGAAAAAAAAGGAGACCAAGAGCCCCCCCGCCACCAGCACCGCCCTCCCGGCGATCTGGGCCTGTTTCCTTTGAGGGCGGTCCCCGGCCAGGGCCAGAAAGACCGGCACCAGCCCCACCGGGTCCATGACCACGAAGAGGGTGAGGAAGGATTTGAGGAAAAGCTCCAGCACGAAGGCCTAAAGGCGCATCTTCCCCGCCACGAGGAGTCCCCCGAACTCCTCCTCCAAGGCTCTCGCCCCTTCCTCGGTCCGGGCCACCACCAGGATGGTATCCTCCCCCGCCAGGGTGCCCACGATCTCGTCCCGCTTGAGGCGGTCCATCAAAAGGGCAATGCCGGAGGCGTGGCCCTCCGCCGTCTTCACCACCAGGATATTCCCCCCTCGGTCCACATCCTTGACAAAGAGGCCAAACTGCCGCTTCAGTTCCTCGTAAACGTCCTCGGGAAACTCCATGGAGGGCAGGGCGTACTTGTGCCGCCCCTTGCCCAGGGAAACCCGGGCCAGCCTCAGCTCAGCGATGTCCCGGCTCACCGTGGCCTGGGTCACCTCAAAACCCAGCTGCCTCAGGCGCTCCACCAGCTCCTTCTGCGTGCCGATCTCCTCCCGGCTCACGATCTCCTGAATGGCGCGGTGCCGCTCCGCCTTGCTTCGCATAGACACCCCTCTAACCCTTCCAGAACTCTTTAACCAAGTCCAGTATACGGTCGGCCACCTGCCGCTTGGGCATGCGGGGGAGTTCCAGCACCCGGCCATCCCGCAGGAGGAGGACCACCTCGTTCTCGAAGCTACCGAAGCCCACCCCTTCCCGGTTCACCCAGTTGAGGACGATGAGGTCCAGATTCTTGCGAAGAAGCTTCTCCTTGGCCCGCGCCAAACCCTCCCCGGTCTCCATGGCGAAGCCCACCAGGACCCTTGATCCCTTGTTCTCCCCCAGCTCCTTGAGGATGTCGGGGTTGGGAAGAAGGCGGAGGACCTTTTCCGCCGCCACCTTGGGCTCCTTCTCCCGGCTCACCTCCGCCGGGCGGTAGTCGGCCACCGCCGCCGCCATCACCACTGCCTGGGCCCAGGAATAGCGCCCCAGAATGGCCTCGCGCATCTCCAAGGCGCTTTCCACCCGCACCACCTCCACCCCCCAAGGGGCGGGCAGGGCCGTGGGCCCGGAAACCAGAACCACCTCCGCCCCCCGGTCCCGGGCAGCCTCGGCCACGGCATAGCCCATGCGGCCCGAGGAAGGGTTGGAAAGGTAGCGCACTGGGTCCAGGTACTCCCGGGTGGGGCCGGCAGACACCAGAAGCTTAAGGCCCTTAAGGTCCTTGGGGGTGAGGAAGGCCTGAAGCCTCTCCAAAAGCTCCTCGGGCTCCAGCATCCGTCCCCATCCTTCCCCCTCCCCCGCCGCCGCCAAGGGTCCGTGGGCGGGGCCGAAAAGGGCATGGCCCATGGCCTCGAGGGTCCGGGCATGCTCCTGGGTCCTGGGGGAAAGCCACATGGCCTCGTTCATGGCGGGGGCCCAGGCCACCCGCTTAGCCCCTGCGAGAAGCGTGGCGGAAAGGAGGTCGTCGGCTAGGCCCAGGGCCGCCTTGGCCATGGCGTCGGCGGTGGCGGGAGCCACCAGGACCACATCGGCCCAGCGGGCGAGCTCTATATGTAAGGCCCGGCCATCGGGCCTGAACCAGGCCTCCTCCGTGGCCACCTCCCCTCCAGCGGCCACCGCCAGGGAAAGGGGGGTGATGAACTCCAGGGCCCTGGGAGTGGCCAGGACCCGCACCTCGTGGCCTTGGGCCCTGAGAAGGCGGAGGAGGTGAGGGGCCTTGATGGCCGCCACCCCCCCCGTCACCGCCACCAGGACCCGGGCCACCTACTCCTCCTCTTCCACCGGGTAAAGCCGTTCCATCTCCCTCTGCAGGCGGTCCTCAGGCACCAGGTTCTCCCCGAAGACCAGCCTTCCCATGAGCATCTCCTTCATGGCCCAGGTGACGGGGTTGGGGTCGTCCAGGATCCCCTCGAGGGTCCGCATTTTGGGCCTCTCCTCCGGTTCTAGAACCGTGTTCTTAAAGCGGTGGCGGAGAAGCTGCTCCGCCCGCTTGGCCACCACCACGGTGAGCCGGTACTTGGAATCCACCATGCCAAAGAGCTTGTCAATCCCGGGTTCCGCCATAACTCCTCCGCAGAATCTCGTCCAGCTCGGCTTCCAGGTCCTTATCCCGTTTCAAAGCCCTCTCCAAAGCGGGACCCATCCTAGAAGTGCGCCGCCTCTCAGCGGTAAGGATGGCCAGGAAATCGGCCACCGCTTCCTCTAGCACATCGTTCACGATCACGTAGTCAAAGAGGTGGGCGTTTCGTATCTCCCACTCCGCCTGTTTCAGGCGCTTTTCTATCCTCTCTGGGGTGTCCTTGCCCCGGTAGACCAAACGCCGCTTCAACTCGGAAAGGGATGGGGGCAGGAGGAAGATGAGAACCGCCTCCGGTACCTTCCTGCGCACCTGCAGGGCTCCCTGGACCTCGATCTCCAGGAGGACATCCTCCCCCCGGGCCAAGGCCCGCTCCACCGGAGCCTTGGGGGTACCATAAAGGTGCCCCACGTACTCGGCGTGCTCCAAGAACCCATCCTCCCGCAGCAGGGCCTCAAAGGTGGCCCTATCCACAAAGTAATAGTCCACCCCATCCCGTTCCCCAGGACGCGGGGGACGGGTGGTCATGGAGATGGAATAGAAGAGGCGGGTACGCTCCAGCACCTTGGCCCGCACCGTGCCCTTCCCCACCCCGCTGGCCCCGGTCATGACGAAAAGGCGGCCCCCCATACCCCTCACCCCGGGAGGATACCAAAGCCATCCCGAAGAGACAAGGATTTTTGTGGCCTATCACACACTGCCCGCGTGGTACACTTGGGCCCGGTGGCCTGGTACGAGGGGGCCTTCTTCTACCAGATCTTTCCCGACCGCTATTTCCGGGCTGGCCCTGCCGGAAAGCCTGCCCCAGCAGGTCCCTTGGAACCCTGGGAAGCCCCGCCCTCCCTTAGGGGCTTCAAGGGGGGAACCCTCTGGGGCATTGCGGAGAAAATTCCCTACCTCAAGGACCTAGGGGTGGAAGCCCTTTACCTGAATCCCGTCTTCGCCTCCACCGCCAACCACCGGTACCACACCACGGACTATTTCCAGGTGGATCCCCTCCTGGGGGGGAACGTAGCCCTAAGGCACCTCCTGGAAGTCGCCCACGCCCACGGCATGCGGGTCATCCTGGATGGGGTCTTCAACCACACGGGTAGGGGCTTTTTTGCCTTCCAGCACCTTTTGGAAAACGGAGAGCAAAGCCCCTACCGGGACTGGTACTACGTGAAGGGTTTTCCCCTAAACCCCTATAACCGCCACCCCAACTACGAGGCCTGGTGGGGCAATCCTGAGCTTCCCAAGCTCCGGGTGGAAACCCCGGCGGTGCGGGAGTACCTCCTGGAGGTGGCGGAGCACTGGATCCGCTTCGGCGCGGACGGCTGGCGGCTGGACGTGCCCAACGAGATCCCCGACCCCGAGTTCTGGCGGGCCTTCCGCAGGAGGGTCAAGGGAGCCAACCCTGAGGCCTACATCGTGGGGGAGATCTGGGAGGAAGCCGACTTCTGGCTCCAGGGGGATATGTTCGACGCCACCATGAACTACCCCTTGAGCCGGGCCATCCTGGGCTTCGTGGGGGGAGAGGTCCTGGACCAGGAGCTATCCTCCCGCTCGGGCCTGGGGCGGATCGAACCCCTGCAGGCCCTAGCCTTCAGCCACCGCCTGGAAGGCCTCTTCAGCCGCTACCGCCCGGAGGTGGTGCGGGCCCAGATGAACCTCCTCACCTCCCACGACACCCCCCGCCTCCTCACCCTCCTTAGGGGAAGCGTGGAACGGGCTAAGCTGGCCCTTTCCCTGCTTTTCCTCCTGCCCGGAAATCCCACGGTGTACTACGGGGAGGAGGTAGGGATGGAAGGGGGCCATGACCCGGAAAACCGGGCGGGCATGGTCTGGGACCCGGCCCGCTGGAAGGAGGAGATCCGCCAAACCGTGCGGCGCATGGCCCGCTTACGACAGGAACACCCCGAGTTCCGCACCGCCCCCTACCAGCGGGTCTATGCCGCAGACGGGCACCTGGCCTTCACCCGGGGGCCCTACCTGGTGGTGGTGAACGCCTCTTCCGAACCTTTCCGCCAGGATTTTCCCCTGCATGGCGCCCTGCCTCGAGGGGCCCAGGCCGTGGACCTCCTCTCCGGGAAAACCTGCACCCCGGCGGGAGGACGCCTTTGCGGGCCCGAGCTTCCCCCCTTTTCCGTGGCCATTTGGGTGGAGGTCTAGGGCCAGGCTCCTTCAAAGCGCAGAAGCCAGGCCTTAAGCCCCTCCTGCCCGGCAAACCCCCCAAGCCGCCCGTCGGCGTGGATCACCCGGTGGGCAGGCACCAGGAGGAAAAAGGGCGAGGCCCGCATCCCCGCCCCCACGGCCCTCGGGGAAAGGCCAAGCTCCCGCGCCAGGCTTCCATAACTCTCCGTGCGCCCGTAGGGGATAAGGCGCACCCTCTCGTAAAGGGCCACCCGTTTGGGGGAAAACCCCGTGTAGTCCAGGGGGATGTCCAAAAAATCGGGCTTTTCCCCGGCGAAGTAGGCCAGCACCCGCTCCCGCACCCTTTCGGCCAAGGGACCCCTGGCCTCGAGGCCCCGGGGGAAAAGGGCGGGCTCCAAGCGCCGCACCCCCCGGGGGCTCACCTCGAGCCATAAAGGACCGATGGGGGTGGGAATCAACATGGGTCTTTAGCCGGGTCGGCCGAGGCTATCTTGTGGCCCAAGCCTCCTCGGGGCCCGGAATCCCACCCAGCAAAAGGTCAGAGAGGAAGGTGCCGGGGAAGTAATGCCCAAGGATCTCCCGGTACCCGTACCCCGCCTCCGCCATGCCCTTAGCACCCCACTGGGAAAGCCCCACCCCGTGCCCTGCTCCCCGGCCCTCCGCCTGCCAGCCCCTAAACTCCACCAAGGCCGAAGGCAGGCCCAGGTTCCGCACCAACCGCTGGGCCTCCGGGCCCTGCACCTCCACCCCCAAAAGCCGCAGGCGCCACACCCTTCCCGAGGCGCTTCGCTCCAGCACCACCGGGGAATCCCCAAGGGAGCCAGCCTGGGGCGTACGGCCCATGGCCCTCAAGGCCGCCACCGCTCGCTCCGGGCTCACGGAAAGCTGCCACTGGCTTTTGGGACCCCGGGCGTAGGGGTCCGGCCTCGGCCGCAAATAGGGCAGGGCCTTCTGAAAGACCTCCTCGCTCCCCGCGGTCATACCCCCGGAGTCGGCGTGGTACAGCGCAGAAATGACCCTTCCCTGGTAGCTCAAGACCTTACCCCGGGTAGCCCTCACCGCCTCTCTATGCCTGGGGGTTTCCACGCCCGAGCCCAGGTAGACCTGGCAGATCTCGCTGGCGCAGAGGTCGTAAGGAGCCCGGGGATTCAAGCGGTTCACGGCGAAGGTACGGGCCACCACCGCCTGGGCCTTCAGGGCCTCCTGGGGAAAGCCCTCGGGCATCTCCGCGGGGAGGACGCCGAGGAGGTAATCCTCCAAAAGGACCAGGTTCACCACCAAAAGCTTTCCCCCCTGGGCAAGAAGGTGCACCCCACCCCTATAGGTGCGCCCATCGAGGCGGAAATAGGGGCCGGGAAACTCCCAAAAGGGCTGGAGCCTGCCCTCCACCCAGACTCCTTGGGCCTCCCCCCTGGCCCGCACGGTTCCCTGGCCCTCCGGCAGGAGAAGGGATACTTCCTGGCCTTCCGGCACCTCCTTAAGGAGCACCCTGAGGAGGAGGTCCCCCTCCTGGCCCCGGGAGGGCAGGAGGGGGACCAGCAAAAGGAGGCATGCCAGAAGGGCGCCCTTTAACCCATGCGTCATATATTGTCCCCATCCTACCACCTAGCCCAAAACCAAGGTGGCCCTTCCCAAGATGGGTGCCTCCTGGAGCTTAAGGAGGGCCTCCGGGTGGCGCAAGGCGTACATGGCGAAGGGGTAGACCCGTTCCTGGGGCAGGCCTCGAGGCAAAAGGTGCCGCTTGAGGCGCTCCAGGTGATGCAGAAGGACCGCATCCCGCCCCATGCGGGCGCGAAGGAGCTTCTTCAAAAGCCTTTCCCCCTCCCCCTTCAGCCTCGCCTGGAAGCGGCGGAAAGGCCTTTCCAAGGTGGGCTCCAGGGCACGGGCCTTCTGGCCCAGGGCCTCCACCTCCTCCAAGAGGCGCAAAAGCTCCGCCTCGAGGCCCCTGAACCCTTCCAGCACCTCCTTGACAGCCTTCAGGAAGGCATCCTCCCCCCCATCCACAAACGCCCAGGGATCTAGGCGGTACCTCTCCACAATGCGGCGGATGGGAGGCTCCAAAACCACCGCCCTTAGACGGAGGAACAGGGCAGGCATGGGGATGCCATAAAGGGCGTAAACCCCGGAAAGCTCAGCCACATACCGAAACTCGTTGGGACCCACCACGAAGCCCGCCGTGGGCAGAACCAGGTCCTGGAACACCGGCCTCAAGCCCGCTGCGGGGGTGAGGCGGCTGGGATCGGTCCTGAGGATCTCCAGAAGCTCCTTTTTGCTGTAGCGGCGCACCCCGTCAGTAAAGGCTCCATCCTGGTAAAAAAGCAGTCTTCTCTGGTCTGTTTCTAAAAAAAGATTGGTGGCTCCTGGCTTGCGCTTCAAAGGAGGCTTGCCCCCCAAAGCGCGGATGCGCTCCGCCTCCTGATTGATGGCCTGGGCGCTGGCCAAGGGGTCCTCCAGCTCCCTCTCCAGGGCCTTTTGGAAAAGGGGGGCAAGCTCCGGAGCCATGGGGTCAAAGGGAATGAGGCCCCGCCCCCCCAAAAAGGCCAAGAGGGTGCGGGCGAAAAACTCGGACAGGGTCTCCCCCTCCAAGGCGTAGGCTACCCGGGCATCCCGGGACCAGGGGCCCAGAAACTCCCTCACCGCCTGCCGGTAAGGGGCGAGGGGGATTCGCCCCGCAGGAAGGGGCGGCAGGGGCAGGGACAGGGTACGCCCCTCCTCTTCCAGGAGAAGGTGAAGGTGGCGCACCTCCTCCACATCGTGGTCCTGGGAGGCCACCCAGAAGAGGGAAGCCGCTCCCACCTTCTCCGCCAGGCCCAAGGCGGTGTGGGCCTTGTAGAAGGTCAGGGCAGGCCCTCCCAGAAGCCCCGCCTGCTGGCCCGTGACCACCGCCCCCTGACCCAGACCCTCGAGGGCCGTCAGGACCTCCCGTGGAGCCTGAAGCCGCTTCAGATAAGCCGCAAGCGCCGAAGAAAGTTGGGGATGGCCTTCCCGGCCCAAACGCTCTTTGAGGACCTCTTCCCCCTGGGGTAGGCCCAAAAGCTGGGCCAGGACCTGGGCCTCCATGCTTCAAAGCCTAAAGCGCCTCGGCCAGGCGGGCAAGGGCCTGGGGTTCCCGAACCTCCACCCGACGGTAGCCCAGGTCCACTACCCCCGAAAGGGCCCACTCCCCCAGGAGCTTGGTCACGGTCTCCCGGGTAGCCCCCACCATACGGGCCAGGTCTTGGTGGGAAAAGGCCACCTCCCCCGCCTGGCTTAGCCTCAGGAGAAGCCGGGCCAAGCGCTGGCTCACGGAGAGGTGGCGCAGCTCCCAAAGCCGCTCCTCTGCCTCTTTCAGCCGGGCGTACAGAGCCTCCAGGAGGAAGCGCTCCACCTCGGGAAAACGCGCCCGCAAGGGGGCTAGGGCTTCCTGGGGAGCGAAGAGGAACTCGGCGTAGGTCAGGGCGGTGGCTCCCGAGGTGCGACGTCGCCCCCCCACCAGGACCTCCTCCCCAAAAAGCCCTCCAGGCCCCACCACCCCCAAGGTGGCTGGCTCCCCTTCCGCCGAGCGGGGTCCTTCTAGCCAGACAAGCCCCTCCCGCACCAGGTACACCCCGTCCGCCCGGTCCCCCAAGGCGTAGAGGGGGGTACCCCGCAAGACCCTCTTGGGCTGGAACACCCTGGCCATCTCCCGCCGGGCCTCGAGGGACAACTCCTGGAACATGCCCCAAGTCTACAAAAAGAGGGGGGCTTCGGAGGAGGGGAGAAGCCCTCGGGCCTCGGCCTCAGCAAAGAGCCTCTCCACTGCCCTTTCCCCTTCCTCCCCTACGTCACGGCTGAACCCGTTCACATAGGTGCGCACATGGGCCCAGATCACCTCCTCCGAAAGCTCCTGGGCATGGGCTTTCAGGTAGGGAAGGGTTTCTTCGGGATGGGCAAAGGCGTATTCCAGGCTCCGCCGCACCGCCTCATCCAGGGCCTGGATGAGCCCCTCTCCCAAGTCCCGCCGGGCCAGGATGGCCCCCAAAGGAAGGGGCAGGCCCGTTTCCCCCTCCCACCACTCCCCTAGGTCCAAAACCTTGACCAAGCCGTACTCCGGGTAGGTGAAACGGCTTTCGTGGATGATGAGGCCTGCCTCCACCTTTCCTTGGGCCACCAAGGGCATAATCCGGTCGTACCGCACCTCCACCGGCTCAAACCCTTCCGCGTACAGGGAGAGGAGCAAAAAGGCCGTGGTGTTGCGCCCAGGAATGGCCACCCGGGCTCCCTTCAGGCTCCTCAAGGGTTTCTTAGCCACCACCAAAGGGCCCACCCCTCTCCCCAAGGCTCCCCCGCTCCTTAGGGCCACATACCGGTCCCGCACCCTCCCATAGGCGGCATAGGAGAGCTTGGTCAGGGGTAGCCTCCCCTCCAAAGCCCAGCGGTTTAGGGTCTCCACGTCCTCCAAAACCGCCTCCACGGGAAGGGGGCTTTCCACAAGGCCATGGGTCAGGGCATAGAAGATGAAGGTGTCGTTGGGGCAGGGGGAGTAGCCCAGCTTCAGAACCGGCACCTCCATGAACCCTACTGTACCCCCTTGAGGGCCCGTTTGAAGAGCTCGGGGGCGAAGGCCTTGAGGGCCCTGAGAAACCCCGTGGCCCCCCGGGCCCGCCCCGGGATCACATAGACCGGAACCCCCAGGCGCTCCGCTTCGAGGCGCACGGGCTCGGAGAAGTCGTGGCCCACATAGCTGGAGACGATCATGAGGCCATGAGCCCTTTCCAAGCGGTTCTGGATACGCCTCAGGGCTTCCTTGCCCACCCCAGCGGTATCCGCGTCAAACCAGTCCACCTTGAGGCCCCGGGCCTCGAGGAGGGGAACCAGCCGGCTCCTGAGCTGGGTGTGCCCGCCCACCACCAAAAGGTGCTCCCCGTGAAACTGGGGCAGGCCCTCCTCCAAGAGCTCCTCCTTGGTTTCGGGCAGGGCCTTTGGGCTTTCTCCCAAGGCCTCCAGGCCTCGGCTCACCGCCTTAAGCTCCTCCAGGTAAAGGGAAAGGCTCTCATCGTTGGGCCTCAGGAAAAGGAGGTTTCTTAAGACTTCCCGGGAAAGGTCCAGATCCTTTTCCCGGTAGAGGGCTACCTCTAAGGCTTTCTGCCAGTGCTCCGCCGCCTTCCGCCAGTTGCCCTGGGCCTCGTAGTGCTCCGCCAGGTCAAAGAGCACCTCCAGGGCCTGGGGATCAACCTTCAGCTCCTCCAACAAGAGCCTTTCCACCTCCTCCCCCCGTCCCTCGGCATAAAGGGCTGCCAGGTACTGCCCTCGAACCTCCGAGGCCTCGGGGCTTTCCCGGAAAGTGCGGGAGAGGCGGTAGGCCAGGGCCAGAAGCTCCAGGGGGGGCTTGGACGTGCGGCCCAGGGCCTGGTAGAGAAGGCTGAAGGCAGCCCAGGGACCCTCCAGCCTCTCCAGAAGGGCAAGGAGCCCCATGAGGTCCTCCTCAGCCACCTCGGAAAGCCCGGCATCCCGGGCCCGGGAGAGAAGCTCCCGGGCCAGGACCTCCTCTCCCCCCTTCAGGGCCTCCTGGGCCAGCTGGAACAGGTAAGGGGCAGGGTAGGCCCTTAAGGCATGGGCCCGCTTGTGGTCTCCCAGGATCTCCTTAAGGGGCCGTCTGAGGGCCCTCTTCACCTGGGCCAGGTGGTGGTAGGCCAGGCCCGCCACCTCCCCTTCCCCCCGCTCCGCCGCCCGCTCCAAAAGGCGCAGGGCCTCCAGGTGGCGCCCCTCCCGTTCCCGGAGCATCCCGAGAAGCAACAAGGCCTCGGGGATCTCCGCCCGGGCCAAGGCCTCGGTGAGGTAGGGCTCCACCGGCTTCAAGTCCTCCATGGGCCGCACCTCCAGAGGGGAGCGCACCCTGAGGGCCACCAGGGCAAGCCCCAAGAAGCCCTCGGCCTCGTCCAGATCCGCAAGCCTCCTGGCATACCGCTCCGCCCGGGCAAAAAGCCCTTGGATCAGGGCGGCCTTTAAGCCAAGCCGGAGCATCTCCCGGGTCAGGAGGTTTGGGGAAAGGTCCTCCACAAACTCCGCCCGGCGGCTTACCTCCGCCCACTCCCCTTCCCGGGCGAAGCGGCGCATGCGCTCGGTGATCCGTTCCAGGGCCTCCCGCACGTACCCTTCCGCCTCGGGCAGGCCCGATTCCACAAACTGCCTGAGGGCGTCCGCATACCGCCCCAGGCTCAGGTAGACCCGGCCCAGGTAGATGCGGTACCTCCCTCCCCTCCCGGCCAGGGCCTCGAGGCGGGGCCTGGCCCGCTCGTACTCCCCGAGCTCCACCAGCACCATGGCCCTTAGGTCCTCCGCTTCCTCGGAAAGGGCCCGCCTTAAGACCTCCTCCGCCTCGGCATAGCGGGAAAGGGCGAAAAGGGCCCGCCCCCTCAGGCAGGCCGCCTCCCCTTCCACTCCCTCGGGCAGATGGGCCAGCACCTCCGCATACCGCCCTGCGGCCAGAAGCTCCCGCACCTCGGAAAGATCCCCCTGAACCAGAACGGGAACTTGCAGGGGTGCCTCCTCGATGTCCAGGGAAGCTTCCTCGTCCACCGCCAGGGACCAGGCCTCCTCTTTAACCTCCAGTGCCTCGGGCCTTCTCGCCAGCACCAGAAAGTACTCCCCTTCCCCCACCCGTTCCACTTGGTAAAATCCCAGGCGCCTTAAGCCTTCCTCCACCCCTTCCGGGCTCTTGCCCAAAAAGGGTCCGTGGCCGTAGACCAAAAGCCCACCGGGCTTCAAAAGCCGGGCAAAGAGGGGAAGGCGTTCAAAGAAACCGAAGCGCTTCCAAAAGGAATGGACCTCGAGGCGGCTTTCCAGCTCCTGGTCCACAAAGCCCTCGGGGAACACTGAAAGGAGAAGCAGGGTGTCAAAAGGAGGAAGCTCCGCCTCCTCCGCCCAGGCCGCATGCCAGACCACCTCGGGCACCCGCTTTTTCCCAAGCTCCACGGCCTCCTCCACCCCGTCCAGGGCGGAAAAGGAGAGCTCGGGCCGCTTCCTTTGCAAATATCCCACCAAGGCCCCGGTGAAGGCCCCCACCTCCAAAACCCGCCCCTCCAAGCGGGAAGGCACCTCCCGGGCGTAGAACTCCAAAAAGGGCAGGTGCATGCCGTAGACCAAGGCCTCCCCCTTGGGCACCTTGAGGATCTCCTGGTAGAAACTTCGCACCGCCTCCCTGCCGCCCCCCGAAAGGTAGGCGCGCCAGGCCTTGAGAACGGGCTCCCGCTTGGCGGGGCTTCCCACCCGCTTGGCCAACTCGGCCTCAAAGCGCCCTGGGGAAACCGGCCCCAAGACGCCAAACCGCTCCTTCAGGTATAGCCTTAGCTCATCGGGCATTTGCCGGAAGTCTACCAAAGGGAGGGGGGGTTGGTCCAGCAGAAACCCCCCGCCCGGGCATAACCCCAAGCGGGGGGAACCCCGGCCCGCTAGGCGGGAACCTCCTCAGCGAAGAGGTCGGCGTAGCGCCGCTTGGCCCGCATGGGAGCCCGGTGGTAAACGTAGGAGGCCAGGAGGGGGAAGGCCAGGGTGGCCTCGGCGAAGACCATCTGGGAAAGGGCGGCGTCCACCTTGCCCCAGCTTTGGGCCTCGGAGAGGGTGGAGCCGGAAAGCCCCCCATCCCGCTCGTCGGCCACGGTGATCTGGATGGCGTACTTGTGCATCTCCACCTGGTGGCCCAAGACCTCCGCAGCCACCACAATGTCCTGGGCGAAGTTCTTGGGCACCCCACCCCCCAGCATCACCAGGCCCGTGGTGCCGGCTTTGAGCTTGATCTCAGTGAGCTCGCGGAAGTCGGCCACGGAGTCAATGGTCACGTGGGCCTTGGGGTTTTTCACCTGGTGGTAGACCAGGCCGAAGCCCGCGGAGGAGTCGGAGAAGGCAGGCACGAAGATGGGCACCCCCTCCTCGTAAGCAGCCCGGACGATGCTCTTCTCCCCCAGACCCCTTTCCGCCAGGTAGCGGCCCATGTGCCAGATGAACTCCCGGCTGGAGTAGGGCCTAGGCTCCAGGGAATCGGCGATCTCAGCGATGGTGTAGTCCGTGTGGCGGAGTTCCTCCTCGTCGATGTAGGTGTCGTAGATGCGGTCGATCCAAAGCCGCCTAAGGGTTTCATCGTCAGCCTTGGGGTCCCCCTGGTAGTGGCGGTGGCCCAGGGCCTCAAAGAAGTCCTGGTCCACAATGTTGGCCCCGGTGGCCACGATGGCGTCCACCAGGCCCTTCCGGATGAGGTCGTGGATGATGAGGCCCTGGCCCGCGGAAACCAGGCTCCCCGCCAGGGTGAGGATGACGGCGGCGTCGTCCTCCAGCATCTTGAGGTAGATCTCCGCCGCCCGGTAAAGGTTCCGGGCCTGGAAGGCAGTCTTGCCCATGGCCTCGAGGATGGGCCCAGCGTCAAAGGCCTTGATGTCTATGGGAACCACGGGCGTAGAGAGGAGTTCTTTCTTCTCCATCCTTCTCCTTTCTACGCGGGGTGGGCGTCGGGCGGCTCCCCCCTTGTTCGCGCCCCCTGCCTTTAGGGCAGGACTTCCAGTATACCACCCCCGGCGATGGGGGGGTAGACCTCGAGGGGGCCCTCCACTTCCTCGTGGGGCTCCACCATCCTTCCACCCACCGCCAGAAGCCAGGCCTCCTCCAGGGGAATGCCCAGCTTCTCCAGGGCTTCCTTGGGCGTCTTGGCCTCCACCTCGAGGACTTCTCCAAACCGCCTAAGGTCCCCGTGAAGAACCACCTTCATCGCATCCTCTCCAAAAACTCACGCACCCCAATGACCCTTACCCCAGGAACCTTAATCCCTAGGGTCAGGAGGCCCGCCACAAACACGTTGGTATCCAGCACCCCCCTCACGAGCGCAGCCGCCGGTAAACCTCCTCCTCCGTAAGGCCCAAGGACCGGACTTCCCGCAAAAGAAGCCGGACCTCCTCACGGGGATCTTCGGCTCCGGCCAAGAGCTCTATGAGGTCCCTCCGCCAACGCCGCCCCCGGGCCTTGCGGAACTTTTCCAAGGCCTGGGCCACATCCTCGGGAAGGGCAACCGTCTTCATGCTCTTCAGGGTAGCATGACCCCTCCCGACAAAGGAGCGATGGCCTTAATATCCCTCCAAAACCACGTTCCTAAGGGGCTCACCCCGGAGGTACCGCCCCACCTGCTCCGCCAAGAACCGGGCCGCCCGGCGGTGGAAACCCTGGGAAAGCCCGGCCACATGCGGGGTGATGAGGACTCCGGGAGACTGCCAAAGAGGATGGTCGGAAGGTAGGGGCTCAGGGTCGGTGACATCCAAGGCCGCCCGAACCTTCCCCTCCCGTAGGGCCTCGAGAAGGGCTTCCGTGTCCACCACTGGCCCCCGGCCAGCATTCACCAAAAGAGCTCCCGGCTTCATCCAGGAAAGAAAATCCCGGTCCACCAGCCCCCGGGTTTCGGGGGTAAGGGGGAGGAGGATCACCACGGCATCCGCCTGGGGCAGAAGATGCGGGAGGTCCTGGGGAGTATAGACCCCAGGGCGGGCGTGCTTGGCCACGGGAAGTACCTCCACCCCAAAGGCCCTAAGCCTCTCCTCCACGGCTTTTCCGATGGAACCGTAGCCCAATAGAAGCACCCTCTTGCCCTCGAGATCGGCCAGCACCCTGGGAGCCCAGCGCCCTTCCCCCTGGGCCTGCAAAAAAGCCGGCAGATCCTTAAGGAGGGCCAAAAGGGTCATCACCACCCACTCCGCCACGGGCACGTCGTGGATGCCCGAGCCATCGCAAAGCACCACCCCCTCGGGCAAAAGGGGAAGGATCCAGTCCACCCCGGCGGAAAGGGTCTGGACCACCTTGACCTCTACTTGTTCCAGTACCCGCCGCACCACTTCCTCCTGGCCAAAAGGAGGCAGGAAGAAGTCCACCGCCCTGGGCCAAGGCGCGTCCAGGTAATGCACCTCCACCCCCTCGGGCAAGAGGGCGAAGACCTCCTCCCTAAGCCTCGGACTCAAGATCTTCACGGCTCACCTCCATGTACACATCCTCCCCCCCCTTAGGCCCCGGTCCCAGGCCTACCTGGCGGAAACCCGCTTTCTCAAAAGCCCGCCTGGCCCTAAGGTTATGGGAAAAGGTGCGGAGCTTTACCCGTTTAAGCCCCAAGGAACCGAAGGCATAGGCCAAGGCCGCCCGCACCGCTTCCGTGCCGTAACCCTGGCCCCAGCGGTCCTTCCGCCCGATGAGGATGCCCAAGGTAGCCTCCTCCGGGGTGAGATCGTAAAGCTCCAGGGTGCCCAGATACTCTCCCCTCTCGTCCAGGATGGCAAAGGCCAGGCGGTCCTTGCGGCGCATCTCCGCCAGGACGAAGCGCTTGAAAAGCCAGAAGGGAGAGCGTAAGGGGCTCGAGCCATTCCACTCCGCCACCTCAGGATCGCGGAAGGTCTCGTAAAGCCCCTTCCACTCCTCCTCGGTGAGCCCCGCGCTAAAGGGCTTCAGGGTAACGCGGCCATAGCGGGGCCAGTCCACACGAATAGCCTAATGGAGGCTAGGGGTAAAGCCCCCTGAGGGCCCTAGCCTCGAGGATCCGGGTGGCGGCCACCACATAGGCCGCCGTGCGCAAGGGAATTTTCTTCTCCTGGCTCACCTGCCACACCGCTTCAAAGGCATTCCTAAGGACCCGCTCCAAACGAGCGTTGATCTCCTCCTCCGTCCAGAAGTAGGAGTTGAAGTCCTGCACCCACTCAAAGTAGCTCACCGTAACGCCCCCGGCGTTGGCGATGACATCAGGCACCACCAGGACCCCCTTCTCCAAGAGGATATCGTCGGCGGCCGGCGTGGTGGGGCCATTGGCTCCCTCGGCGATGATCTTGGCCTGGATCCGCCAGGCGTTCTGCTCGGTGATCTGCTTCTCCAAAGCCGCAGGGATGAGAAACTCTGTGGGTATGGCCCAGAACTCCGGGTTGGGCAGGGGCTCGGCTTTAGGGTAACCCCGCACCCCCCCGAACTCCGCCACGTGCTTGAGGAGGTCGTAAGGATCTATCCCCGCCTCGTTGTAGATGGTGCCCGTGTGGTCCTGAACAGCGATGATGCGGGCTCCATGATCGTGGAAGATGCGGGCGGCAGCGTTCCCCACGTTGCCGAAGCCCTGGAGAATGACCCGGCTCCCCTCTATGGGAAGGCCTATCTTCTCCGCCGCCGCCCTCGCGGTGACGAAGACCCCGCGGCCCGTGGCGTCCCGCCTTCCCAAGGAACCCCCTAGGGCAATGGGCTTCCCCGTCACCACCCCGGGCACCGTGCGGCCCACGTTCATGGAAAAGGTGTCCATCATCCAAGCCATCTCCCGTTCCCCGGTGTTCACATCGGGAGCAGGGATGTCCCGATCCGGGCCCAAAAGGATCCCGATCTCCGAGGTGTAGCGGCGGGTTAGGCGCTCCAGCTCCCCGGGGGAAAGCTTCTTGGGGTCCACCCGGATGCCCCCCTTGCCGCCCCCATAGGGCAGGCCTACGGCGGCATTCTTAATGGTCATCCACGCAGCCAAGGCCATCACCTCGGAAAGGGTCACCTCGGGGTGGTAGCGCACTCCCCCCTTGGCCGGCCCCCGGGCGGTGTTGTGGTGGACCCGGTAACCTTCAAAATGGGCCACGGTACCGTCGTCCAGGTGGATAGGCACATCCACGATCAGGACCCGCTTGGGCCTCTTAAGGCTCTCCGCCAAAGGGGCATACCGTCCCAGGTAGGGGATTACCCGGTCCACCTGCTCCACGAAGATCTCCCAAGGACCGCCGTCCTTGCCCAGGTAGGAAAGGGGTTCGCTCTTCATAGACACTCCTCTTAGGGGTAGACGCCTCTTAACCGCGTGGCCTCGTTCACCCGCTCCAAAGCCAGGGCCATGGCCCCGGTGCGCAAATCGGTGGAAAGAGCCTCAGCCCTATCGCACACCTCAGCCACCGCCTTGGCCACGCTCTTAGCAAAACTTTGCCGCACTTCCTCCTCGCTCCAGAAGAACATGTTAAGATCTTGGACCCATTCCAGATAACCCGCCAGAAGTCCCCCACCCCCCGTGAGGAGGTCCGGCACCACCAGGACTCCCTTGCCCAGGAGATAGGCCTCCCCCTCAGGGGTCAGGCCGAAGTTGGCGGCCTCCAGCACCGCCTTGGCCCGGACCGCCTTGGCCATCTCCCCGTTCAAGGCCCCCTCGAGGGCGGCCAGGACGAGGTAGTCCACATCCAAAGCGAAAAGCTCCTCCGGGGCGAGGTCGTAGCGGGGAAGCTCTCCCGTGGCCTCATAGTGGCGCAGGACCTCGGCCACCTCGAGGCCCTCTTCCTGGTACATGGCCCCCCGGGCCGTGGATACCGCCACCACCTTCAAGCCCATCCCTTCGGCATGCAAGGCGAAACTGCCCCCCACCTGGCCGAAGCCCTGCACCGCCACCCTGGCCCCTTCCAGGGGAAGCCCCCGGCGCCGGGCGAGCTCCTTGAGCACCAGGGCCACCCCGAGCCCAGCGGCATCGTCCCGGCCCTCGCTTCCCCCAAGGGCATGGGGCTTGCCCGTCACCACCCCCGGCACCGTGGAGCCCACGGTCATGGAGTAGGTGTCCATGATCCAGGCCATCACCTGCTGGTCGGTCCCCAGGTCGGGACCCAGAATGTCGATGTCGGGCCCAATAAGGTTGACCAGCTCGGCGGTATAACGGCGCACCAGCCGCTCGAGCTCCCTGCGGGAAAGGAGCCTGGGGTCGGCGGCGATGCCCCCCGCCGCCCCGCCAAAGGGCAGATCGTAAACGGCAGCCTTCAAGGTCATCCAGGCGGCCAAGCCCGCCGTCTGGCCCAGGGTCACCTTGGGATGGATCCTCACCCCCCCCTTGGCGGGCCCCCGGGCGATATCGTGCACCACCCGATAACCCTGGAAAACCCGCACCTTCCCGTCGTCCATGACCACGGGTAGGGAAACCGTAACCAGGCGCTTGGGGTGGGTTAGGTACTCCACCGTGGTGGGGTGGATCGCCGCCACCCTTAACGTCTTTTCCAATCGCTCCAGGAAGGCCTCCCAGAGGCCTGGGTCCTCCGGGGACCTGTATGCGGGAATAGCCATAGCCTCACCGGAGGGGATTATACCCCGCTTGCAACAGGATGGCTGCCCCGCCCGACTTCCCGTTCCGAGGGCCTAGGAAAGGCGCTCGGCTTCCTTTAAGGCCAGGGCCTCGAGGGCCTCCTTGTAGGGGGAGGGAGGAAGAGGCTTAAGGGCCGCCGCGGCCAGAAGCGCCCTCTCCCGGATACGCCTTTCCACCTCCTCCGCCACCCCGCTTTCCCGAGCCAGCATGCGCAGGCGGTCCAAGTCCCCCTCACGCCTTCCCTTACGCCTTAGAACCTCCCGCACCTCGGGAAAGCGCTCCATGAGGAGAAGGGTGATCAACGTGGCCTTTCCCTCCCGCACATCCCCCCCCACCGGTTTGCCCAAGGCCTCGGGGGTGCCCATGAGGTCCAGGTAATCGTCCCGCATCTGGAAGGCCTGGCCATAGTAAAGGCCAAAGCGGGCCAAGGCCTCCCGCACCTCCCCATCCACCCCCTTGAGGAGGGCAGGGCCTTCCGCGCTGAGTTCCATAAGCACCGCCGTTTTGGCGGTGATGATGCGCTCGTAGTTTTCCAGGGAGTAGTCCTCCAGGGCTGCCACCTGGAACTGCAAAACCTCCCCTTCGCTCAAGGTCTTGGCCACCTGGGCGAAGCGCTCCACCAGCTCCATCCTCCCGGTCTTGGCGATCACATGGAGGAGCCGGGAAAGCAGGAAGTCCCCCGACAGTACGGAAACCGCATTCCCGTACCGACGGAAGGCGGCCTCCTTGCCCCGGCGGGTTTCCGCATCGTCGATGAGGTCATCGTGGAGAAGCGTGGCGGAGTGCAGAAGCTCCACCGCCAAGGCCAGCTCCATCTCGAAGGGAGCGCCCCCGATGGCCCTCGAGGCCAAAAAGACCAAGCGGGGGCGGATGCGCTTGCCCCCCGCCGTCACCAGGTCCTGATGAATCAGGCGCACGAAGAGGACGTCGGAGGCTATCAACTCGGAAAGGGCCTCCTCAAAGCGGTTAAGGGGAGCCTCGAGGTCGGGAAGAACCACCACGCCCCCCAGTATAGCCTCAGCAATCTGGGCAAAGGAAAATCAGTAAAGCTCTATAGGCACAGGCAGGGGAACTTCCTTAGCCTGGCCATCGGGTCCAACCGAGCGGTATTTAACCGCCTGCACAGGTGATAAGGGAGCGCTCACCTTCTTATACACAGGCCGGATAAAAGGACCACAGGGGTCGGCCCTTCCCCCAGGGCAGGAGCTGGGAATCAGAAACGGAGATTCCAGAGAGTTACCAGCGGAGTCCAGCAGGATCACATATCCAGCCCCGGATCCAGGTTGCGCATAGAGGACGATATCGTAGCTGTAAACGTGGAAAGTATTGTTGTTACTATCGGTCTCCACGGTGTAGGAAAAATTTTCCCGGGTAACCCACACCGTGGGCCCCCCCACCATCACCCCTCCCTGAAAGAACGTGCTGCAAGAACTCAGCCCCACGGCCACGAGCGATGCCGTGAATAAAGCAAACATATTCCGTCTCATCCTGCCCCCTCCCTCACCCCATCATCTCCTCGCGCCACTTGGGATTCAGTATGGCAAAGCTAAGCCGGGCCAGGCCCGCCAGAAAGTCCACGTTCTCCACGACCACCTCCTTGGGCACCTCCAGTACCGTGGGGGCAAAGTTCAGGATACCCTTGATCCCCGCGGCCACCAAGCGGTCGGCTGCCTCCTGGGCCGCCTCCCGAGGCACGGTGAGGAGGGCGATCTCTATGCGTCCGGGCACCCTTTGGGGAAGCACGTCCATGGGCTCCACCACCCCATCCCTCACCCGGCGGCCAATCTTCTCGGGATCCACGTCGAAGAACCCCCTTAGCTCAAAGCTCTCTCCAAACCCGGGGTAGTCGGCCAAAGCGCTACCCAGACGGCCCATACCCACGATGCACAGGCCCCACTTTCGGTTCAGGCCCAGGATGTGGCGGAGTTCCCGCTTGAGCACGGGCACCGTGTAGCCCACCCCCCGGGTGCCGTAGGAACCAAAGTAGGAAAGGTCCTTCCGCACCTGAAACGCCGTAACCTGGGCTTCCTCCGCCAGCTGCTCGGAGCTGGTGCGGTGAACCCCCTTAGCCTCCAGCTCCTCCAGGATGCGCAGATACGTGACCAACCGGCTGATGGCTGCACTGGGAACCTTCATCGCACCTCCAAGGCCTCGAGGCCCAAGGCCTGCACCCTGGCCTTGACGGCCTCCTTCTCCTCCTCGGCCACCGGGCCCACCCGCACCCGGTAGACCCCATCCTTTACTAGAACCACCGGCAAGCCCGCTCCCCTAAGTTTCGCGACCAAAGCCAGGGCGTTCTCCTCCTTCTGGAAAGCCCCCACCTGGAGGTAAAGGGTACCCGAGGCCGGCGGGGCCGCCCCCTGGCCGCGGTACACCTGAGCCCCGTAAGCGGCCAAGGCCTCCGCCACCCGTTTGGCCTCGGCCTCGGAGGCGTAAGGACCCACCACCACCCGGGTCAGGTTCCCCGAAGGCTCCAAGCGAGCCGGGTACCCCTTCTGGACCAGCTCCTGGCGAAGCCTGGCCGCATTTTCCGGATTGGCAAAGGCCCCCACCGCCACCCGGTAGGTCCCACCTGGCGCAGGCGCCGAAGGAGCGGGCGCGCTTGCGGGGGATCTTCCGGGCGAGGCAGGGGTTTTGTCCTGGGGTGCTGGCTTGGCCTCCGCTGGAGCCTGGGGTAGGGGAAGCACGGTGATCACGGGTTCAGGGGCCGGTTTGGCCTCAGGGGAGGGCGCCTGCGGAGCTGGCTCCACCTTGGGGGGCTGAACCGGGGAAGGAGGGGGCGAGGAGGTTACCGAAGGACCGGGCATGGGCGAAGCGCTCACCCTCGGCCGGGCAAAGGGATTGATTCCGGTTAGGTAAAGGACAATACCCGCCGCCACCAAGGCGATGAGGAGAAAAATGAGAAAGTCCAGCCAGTTTTCCCGTAGCCAGCGCATCCTACCTCCGAAGCAGGGCCTGCGCCTCCTTCGAGCCCAGGGCCGCCGCCTGGTTCAAGGCCCGCTCCGCCTCCGCCTCCCGGCCCAGGCCCCTTAAGGCTAGACCCAGGTTGTACCAGGCCGCCGCCTGCCTGGGGGCTCTTCCCAACACCTCCCTGAGGACCAGCTCCGCCTCCCCGAAGCGCCCCAGGGCTATCAAGGCTGCCGCCAGGTTCACCCCCACCCCTGGATCGCGTCCGGACTCGTAGAGGGGGCGCAGGAGGGCCAAGGCCTCCTCGAAGCGGCCCATCTCCAGCAACAACGTGCCCCTAAGGGCCTGGGCCTCTGGGGCCGTAAGCCCCTCGAGGAGCTTCAAAGCTTCCTCCTTCCGGCCCAAGGCGTAGGCAGCCTGGGCCTTGAGGAAGCTCCCCGGAGGTCCTGCCTCCTCCGCATACCGGTAGGCGTTCTTATAGTCCTTAAGCCGCAGGTAGGCCGCCGCCAGGGCCAAGGCCACCTGGGGCTCGGGGCTGGTCCGGTAGGCGGAAAGCAGGTACCCCAAGGCTCCCTTAGCATCCCCCGCCTCGAGGCGGGCCTGCCCCAGGAGGTAGGCGGCCTCCCATAGGGAAGGATCCTGGGCGTAGGCCTCCTTAAGCAGGGGCTCCGGGCGGGAGGAGAGAAGGGCCTTGCGCAAAAGGAGTCTCGCCCTGGCCTTCCCCTCCACCGCCTTAAGACCCCGGTCCAGCTCCCTTAGGGCCCTTTCCTTCAAGCCCTCCTCCGCCAGGATGCGGGCCAGCAGGTCCCAGCCCTCGGCCGACCCGGGCTCCCGGTTGAGAAGGCCATAGAGCACCGGCACCGCTTCAGCCCGCGCCCCTGCGGCGTAAAGGGCCTGGGCCAGGGCCAGGTGGTAAGCGGGGCTCCGCTCCGGGGTAAGCCCTTTGCGCAAAACCGCCGCCGCCTCCTTGGCCTGGCCCGCCTCGGCGAGGGCGCTGGCCCACCCCAGGTAGGCCTCCTCCGTGGGGGAAAGTCCCGCTGCCTTGGCAAAGGCCTCCGCCGCCTCCTTGGGCTTTCCCAGGCGCAGGTACACCTGGCCCAGGTTGTAATGGCCCTCGTAACGGTCGGGAAAAACCCGGACCATCTGGTCAAAAGCGAAGCGGGCCTCCTCGAGGCGGCCCAACCGGAAGAGGCTCACCCCAAGGCCCAGATGGGCCTCGAAGCGGCCATAGTCCTGGGCCAAAACCTCCTCATAGGCCAGGACGGCTTGGGCATACTCCCCGGCCTTGAACAGCGATTCCGCCCGTTCCAAGGAGTTCTGCGCCAAAGCCAGACCCAGCCCCAGGAGAAGGGCAAGGGCTTTGGGAAAAGGTCTCGTCATAAGGGCCTCCAAACCCGTCGTTGCCTTAAGCATAGCACAGCTCCAGGGGAAGGTCTTTGTTATTCTAAGGGCGTGGGTCCTGCGTTGGGCAAGGCCCTAGACCTGGATGCCCCCCGGGTCTTGGTCCTGAACGCCGCCTACGAGGTCTTGGGGCTTGCCAGCATCAAGCGAAGCGTCCTCCTGGTGCTTTCCGGGGGAGCGGAGATGCTCTCGGAAAGCGGGCGCTACCTGCACACTCCCTCCACCCGGATCCCGGTCCCTAGCGTCATCCGCTTGAAGCGCCTGGTGCGGCGGGGGCCAAGCCGCATCCCCCTAAACCGCCGCAACATCCTGAGGCGCGACCGCTACACCTGCCAGTACTGCGGCCGCCAAGGGGGGGAACTCACCGTGGACCACGTGCTTCCCAGAAGCCGGGGAGGCAGGAGCACCTGGGAAAACCTGGTGGCCGCCTGCCGCCCCTGCAACCTGAAGAAGGGGGATCGCACCCCCGAGGAGGCGGGGATGCGCCTACTAAGGCCTCCTCGGGCGCCCAAGGCGCCCCTTTTTCTTTCCGATCTAAAGGAGGTTCCCGAGGATTGGCAGCCCTACCTTCAGGCCTGGTTGTCCTAACCCCTAGCGCCGCACCGTGAGGACCACCGCCAAAAGCACCAAGCCTGCCCCCATGTAGGCCCAGAGGGAAAGCACCTCCCTAAAGAGGAGGAAGGCGAACAGGTTGGCCACCACGGGCTCGAGGGTAGCCACCACGCTGGCCCGGGTGGCGGGAAGGCGCTTCAACCCTGCGTAGTAGGCCAGATAGGCCCCGTATGTGGAAAATACCCCCAAAAAGAGCAAGGCTTCCACGGCCCTTGGGCCCAAAGGGGCAAACTCCACCCAGGGCAGAAGCCCCAAGGCCCCCACGGGCAGGGCGTAGAGGAAGAGGGTGGGGGTGGCGTAGCGGGGAAGGTAGAGCTTGCCAAAGATGTAGTAAAGCGCATAGGTGAAGCTGGAAAGAAGCCCGAAGAAAAGGGCGAGGGAGAGGATCCTTACCCCGCTTCCCCCTCCCACGCCCATAAGCCCCACCCCCAGCAGGGTCAGGGCCACTGCCAAAAGGCCGGTGCGGTCCAGGGACTCCTTCAGGACCACCAGGGAAAGGAGGGCCACCCAGGCTGGGGCCGTGTACAGGAGGACGGAGGCCAAGGCCGCCCCCCCGTAGACCACCGCCAGCTGATAGGAACCGTAGAAGAGGGAAACCCCCACCAGGCCGAAAAGAAGGAGAGGTAAGGCATCCCGCCTTTCCACCCTGACCTGGCGCAGGAGCAGGGCGTGTAGGCCGAAGAAGACCCAGGCGATGCCTGCCCGGAAGAAGGCCACGGCCAGGGGAGTAAGCCCCTCCTGAAAGGCCAGGCGGCTTACGGGGCCGATGAGACCCCAAAGGAAGGCAGCCAGGAGCAGGTACAGGTAGCCCATGGGGAAGAGTGTATAATCCCCCCAGTGCCCTATGGAGGCTGACCTATGAGCGCGCGTACCCTTTTTGCCCTCCTTGTCCTCCTTCTTTTGGTCCTCTTCTCCTGGCTCAACTGGGGGGAGATCACCAAGCCCACCTCCCTGTCCCTGGGCCTCACCCGGGTGGAGGCCCCCTTGGGCCTGGTTCTGGTGGTGGCCCTGGGGGTGGTTTCCCTCCTCTACCTCATCTTCACCATCGGCCTGGAAACCGCCGCCCTTTTGGAGGTGCGGCGCTACGCCCGGGAGCTTCTCCATTACAAGAAGCTGGCCGAGGAGGCGGAGCAGAGCCGATACACCCAGCTCAGAAGCTACTTGGAGGCGGAGTTCAAGCGCCTGGCGGAGGCGGAGAAGGAGGAGATCCGGGCCCTCGAGGCCCGCCTGGCGGAAACCCTGGAAAAGCACGGGAACACTTTGGCCGCCTACATCGGCGAGCTGGAAGACCAGCTCCTCAGGCTCCTTCAGGGGCGGGGAGGAGAGAACACGTAAGCGCCGGCACCCCATCCCGGGGCCCGACGCTTAGGGGCATCCTTCCCTTTTTTCGGCGCCCCTACTCCACCAGCTCCACCAGGGCCAAGGGCGCCCCATCCCCCCGCCGGCGTTCCGCCAGCTTGAGCACCCGGGTGTACCCTCCGGCCCGGTTCTGGTACTTGGGGGCGATCTCGTCGAAGAGCTTCCGCACCAGCTTCACGTCCTGCAGGTCCCTCAGCACCAGGCGGCGGGCGTGCAGGTCCCCCCGCTTGGCCAGGTGGATGAGGTGGTCCACGAAGCCGGTGAGCTCCTTGGCCTTGGGCACGGTGGTGGTGATGCGGCCGTGGATGAGAAGGCTTTTGGCCTGGTTGCGGTAAAGGGCCAGGCGGTGGGAAGAGTGACGGTTCAGCTTTCTTCCAGACTTCAGGTGGCGCATGGTCTCACTCCTTTAGGGCGAATCCCTTTTTGGCCAAAGCCTCGCGGATCTCCTCGAGGCTCCTTTCCCCGATGCCGGGGATGTTCTTAAGGTCCTTGAGGTTCAAGGCCAAAAGCGCCCGCACCGACTCGATCCCCTCCTCCTTGAGGCTGTGGAGAACGCGGGTGGAAAGGCCAAGCTCCTCCAGGGGCAGGTCCAGGTCCTCCTCCCCTTCCGCACGCTCCACGGAAGCCGGTTCCGGGGCAGGCAGGGCGGTGGCCTGCGGGTTGGCGAAATAGGAAAGGTGCTCCTTGAGGATCTCCACTGCCTGGTTCAAGGCCTCCAAGGGGGTGACGGAGCCATCCGTCCAGATCCGCAGGGTCAGCTTGTCCAGGTCGGTGCGCTGCCCAAGCCGGGTATCCTCCACCTGGAAGGCCACCCGGCGCACGGGGGAGAAGATGGCGTCCACGGGGATGGAGTTGATGCGGTCCTTGATGCCGTGGCGCTCGGCGGGCACGTACCCCACGCCCCGGTCCACCCGCACCTCCATGTAGAGCTTCCCTCCCTTGTCCAAGGTGGCGATGGTGAGGTCCGGGTTCAGGATCTCCACATCGGGAGGCACGATGAAATCCCCCGCTTTGACCACCTTGGGGCCTTCCGCCTTCAGGACCAGGGTGGTGGTCTGCATCTTGGGATCCAGGAAACGCACCACCAGCTCCTTGAGGTTCAGGATGATCTCCACCACGTCCTCCTTGACCCCGGGAATGGTGGAGAACTCGTGGAGGACATCCTCAATGTACACGCTGGTGACCGCGGTCCCGGGGATGGAGGAAAGGAGAATCCGCCTCAAGGGGTTGCCCAGGGTAACGCCAAACCCCCGCTCCAAGGGCTCCAGGACAAACTCCCCGTACTCCCGCCCCTGGGTGCGTACCGTGAAGACCGGGGTTTTCAGCTTGCTCTCTAACATAGACCTCCTTGCCAGGACACGTGGGCCCGGTCAGGCCGGGCCCTCAGGGTTACCTGGAGTAGAACTCCACCACCAGCTGCTCGTTGACAGGAAGGGCCAGCTCTTCCCGTTCGGGAAGGCGCAGGAACTTACCCTTCATCCCCTCCACATCCAAGGAGAGCCAGGGGCCCACCTTGCGGCCCTTCATGGCCTCGAGGTTCTCCCGGATAAAGGCCAGGTTGCGGCTGCGCTCGGCGATGGCGATCTCATCCCCAGGCTTCACCCGGTAGGCGGGAAGGTCCACCCGGCGACCGTTCACGGTGATGTGGCCATGGCGCACCATCTGCCGCGCCTGGCGGCGGCTAACGGCAAAGCCCAGCCGGTAGACCACGTTGTCCAGGCGGGACTCCAAAAGCTTTAGGAAGACGGTACCCGTAACCCCCTTCTTGCGGCTGGCCTCCTCAAAGAGGTTGCGGAACTGGGTTTCGGAGATCCCGTAGATGCGGCGGAGCTTCTGCTTCTCCCTCAGGCGCACCGCATAGTCGGAGGGACGGCGGGTGCGCTTCTGCCCGTGCTGCCCCGGAGGATAGGGGCGGCGCTCCATGGCGCACTTGGGGCCGTAGCAACGCTCCCCCTTCAGGTAGAGCTTGACTCCTTCCCGGCGGCAAAGACGGCAAACAGGACCAATGTAACGACCCATCTTCTCCTACTCCTTATGAAGCCTTGCGGAACTTCTTCTTAGGCCGGCAACCGTTGTGGGGCACAGGGGTGTCGTCCACGATGGACTTCACCTGCAAGCCCGAGGCCTGGAGGGCCCTGATGGCCTGCTCCCGGCCCGCCCCGGTGCCGCGTACGATCACGTCCACGCTCTGCATACCGTAGGCCATGGCCTTCTTAGCGGCGTCCATGGCCGCAAGCTGGGCCGCATACGGGGTGCCCTTACGGCTCCCCTTGTAGCCGATGACCCCCCCCGAGGACCAGGTGATGGGGTTGCCGTCCGGGTCGGTAATGGTGACGATGGTGTTGTTGTAGGAGGCATGGATGTACGCCCTCCCACTGGCCACCTGTCGCTTGATTTTTTTCTTGCTCGCTTTTCTGGCCATACTCTCCCCCAGCCAGGAGTATCCACTGGCCCTACAACTACTTTCTGACGACTTTCCTCCTGCTACCTGCTACAGTCTTACGAGGACCCTTGCGGGTACGGGCATTGGTGCGGGTACGCTGCCCCCTCACCGGCAAACCCCGGCGGTGGCGGAGGCCCCGGTAGCAGCCAATATCCATAAGGCGCTTGATGTTGGCGGCCACCTCGGCCCTGAGCTCACCTTCCAGCTTCCAGGTGTTCTCCACGTACTCCCTGAGGCGCACCACCTCCGCCTCGGTGAGGTCCTTCACCCGGGTCGCTGGGTTGATACCCGTCTTTTCCAGAGCCTCCTTGGCCCGAGCCCGCCCCACCCCGTAGATGTAGGTGAGGGCCACGTCCACCCGCTTGTTCCTAGGAATCTCCACGCCTGCAATCCTTGCCACGTTCCCTCCTTACCCTTGCCGCTGCTTGTGCTTGGGGTTCTCGCAGATCACGTACACCCGACCGTGCCGGCGTACCACCTTGCACTTCTCGCACATCCTTTTAACCGATGCCCGTACCTTCATTTTGCCTCCTACTTCCTGTACACGATGCGGCCCCGCGTGGGGTCGTAGGGAGTAATCTCCACCACCACCCGGTCCCCGGGCAGGATGCGGATGTAGTGCATGCGCATCTTGCCCGAGATATAGGCCAGAATCTCCGGCCCCGAGTCCAGCTTCACCCGAAACGTGGTGCTGGGCAAAGCCTCGGTGACCACGCCTTCCGCCCGAATGGTGTCCTTCTCCTTCGCCATACCCCTCCTACCGCGCCCGCACCAAGGAAACCCCGGTGAGAAGCTCCGGGCCCTCCTCCGTCACCAAGACGGTGTTCTCGTAGTGGGCGGCGAGGTTGCCAGGTCCGGCGCTCGCCGTCCAGCCATCTTCTAATATTACCACAGAAGCTGGCCATAAGGTGACCATGGGCTCGAGGGCCAGGGTCATGCCCGGCCTAATTTTCGGCCCGCTTCCCGGCTTGCCGAAGTTGGGCACCTGGGGGTCTTCATGAATCTCCCGCCCCACCCCGTGCCCCACAAATTCCCGTACCACCCCATACCCACGGCTTTCCAGAAACGTCTGCACCGCATGGGCCACGTCCCCGATGCGGTAGCCGGGCCTAAGGTACTTCATTCCCTCCCAGAAGGCAGCCTCGGTATCCCGGATGAGCCTTTCCGCCTCCGGGGAAACCTTGCCCACAGGAAAGGTGCGGGCCATGTCCGCAGCAAACCCCGCGTAGATAAGGCCCACGTCCACCGAAAGGATGTCGCCTTCCTTCAAAGGCCTTTCGGAAGGAATGCCGTGGACCACCACCTCGTTCACCGAGGTGCACAGGGTGGCGGGAAACCCGTACAAACCAAGGAAAGCTGGCTTGGCCTTGCGCTTCCTTATGGCCTCGTAGGCAATCCGGTCCAGCTCCTTGGTGGTGATGCCGGGCTCCACATGCCGGCCCACCTCCTCCACCACCTCGGTGAGGAGGGCCCCCGCCTCCCGCATGCGCTCAATCTCCCATGGACTCTTCAGCTTGATGGCCATCAGATTCCCAGGACTGCCCGAATGCGGGCGTAGACTTCATCGGGGGTACCCAGGCCATCCACCCGCCTTAAGGCACCCGTTTTTTCATAATACTGCACCAAGGGCTCGGTTTTCTCCCGGTAAACCCGGAGCCGGTGCCGGATGGTCTCCTCGTTGTCGTCCGAGCGCCCCTCGAGCTCCGCCCGCCTGAGCATACGGGCGATGAGCTCCTCCTCCGGCACCTCCACCAGCACCACCCCAAGGAGCCGGGTCCCGGTAGCCTGAAGCAGGTGGTCCAGGGCTTCCGCCTGGGCTAGGGTGCGGGGAAAGCCGTCGAAGATCACCCGCTCCGCCAACTCTTCCCGGATAAGGGCCAGGATGAGTTCATCCGGAACCAGGTCCCCCCGGTCCATGATGGGCTTCACCTGCTGCCCCAGGGGCGTGCCCCGGGCCACATGGTCCCGCAGGATGTCTCCGGTGGAGAGCTTCTTAAAGCCGAGCTCCTCCGCCAGCCTGGCCGCCTGGGTGCCCTTTCCCGCCCCCGGCGGCCCCAAGAAGATCACCGCTTCCCCCATCCTCCCTCCTAGCGCGTGCGGCCGCGGATGCGACCCTTGGAAAGGAACCCCTCGTAGTTCCTCAGCATCAGCTGGCTCTCAATCTGCCGCAAAGTGTCCAGGGCCACGCCCACCACGATGAGAAGGCCGATGCCGGAAAAGGCGATGCTATGTACCCCGGTGAGGTTCTGGATAATCTGGGGCAACGCCGCCACCAGGCCCAGGAAGAGAGCCCCCCAGAGGGTCAGGCGGGAAACGATATGCTCCAAGAACTTCACCGTGGGCTCGCCTGGGCGGATGCCCGGGATGAACCCCCCGTATTCCCGGAGGCTTTCCGCAATCCGCTTGGGGTCAAACTGAACCGCGGTGTAGACGTAGGTGAAAAGGACGATGAGCACCACCTCGATGAGGAGACCGGAGACGCGGGAGGGGTTGAAGAAGTTAGCGATGGCTTGGAGCACCTGGTTGTCCTGGAAGGGAGCTGTGAGGAAGATGGGGATCTGCAAAATGGCGGCAGCAAAGACGATGGGAATAACGCCAGCAGCATTCAGCTTGATGGGGATATAGGTGGCCTGGCCCCCGTAGACCCTCCTGCCCACCACCTTCCTGGCGTACTGGACGGGAATGCGCCTTTCCGCCTGCTGCACCGCTGCCATCCCGGCGAAGGCCAAGACGATAAAGGCCAGGAAAAAGAGGAAGGCCACCAGGTTGACCTCCCCGGTGCGGATGAGGCCAACGGTGCGGACAAGTTGGGGAAGCCATTCCACCACGATCCCAGCAAAGATGATTATGCTGGTGCCGTTGCCGATGCCGTACTCGGTAATGCGCTCCGCCATCCACAAAAGGAGGGCGATGCCCGCCACCTGGGTGACCACCACCACCAGCCAGAAAAAGGGACCAGGTGCCCAGCCAGGCAGAAGGAAACGCCCCCCCTCCGCCCCCAGGAAGGCGGTGGCCAGAAAGAAACCCTGGAAAGCCCCCAGAGCGATGCCGCCGATCCGGGTGTACTGGTTGATGATGCGACGGCCCTCCTCACCCTCCTTGGAAAGCTTCTCCAGGGTGGGAATCACATTGACCAAAAGCTGCATGATGATGGCGGCGGTGATGTAGGGCATGATTCCCAAAGCGAAAATGGAGAAGCGCTCGAAGTTACCGCCCGAAAAAAGATTGATGATGCCGAAAACCCCACCTTGGGCGGTGCGCAGGAACTCCTGGATTTTGTCCAGGTCGACCCCTGGAGTGGGGATAAAGGCCCCCAGGCGGTAGGCAGCCAACACCAGCAGGGTGAAGAGGATCCTCTGGCGCAGTTCGGGAATGGCCAGGGCGCTCCGGAAGGCCTTAAGCATCCTAAGCCTCCTGCGTCTGCCCTTCGGGCGAGGGAGCGAGAAGGACAGCCTCGCCGCCCGCAGCCTTCAGCTTCTCCAGGGCGGTCTTGGAAAAGGCGTGGGCCACCACCCTAAGGGGCTTGGCCTCCCCATCCCCTAACACCTTAAGCCTATAGCCCTTCTTCAGGATCCCGGCCTGGATCAGCACCTCCGGGGTTACCTCCCCTTCGAAACGGGCTAGATCCCTCAGGTTCACCCCCTGGTATCTGGGCCTCTTGATCTCCCCGGGCACCTGGCCCTGCATGCCCCGCTTGGGCAGGCGCATCAGGGTGGTGGACCGCCCCCCCTCGAAGCGGCGGGGGTCCTTAGCACCCCCGGAGCGGGACTTCTGCCCCTTGTGGCCCCGGGTAGCCGTCTTGCCGTGACCGGAGCCAGGGCCCCGCCCCACCCGCTTCCGCCTCTTGTTGGCCCCAGGATTGGGTTTTAGATCGGTAAGCTTCATTCCAGCACCTCCACCCGCACAAGGTGGGCCACCTTCTTGATGTTCCCCAGTATGGCGGGATGGTCCTCGAAGATTTTTTCCCTGTGAAGCTTGGTCAGCCCCAGGGCCTTCAAGGCCGCCTTCTGGTCCTTGGGATAGCCGATGGGGCTCTTCACCAGCTTAACCTTGAGCTTGGCCATCACTCCTCCCCACCCTTCCGCAGGCGTTCCACATCCTGCTTGGTCTTAAGCTGCCTGAGGGCCTCCATGGTGGCGTAAGCAATGTTGATGGGGTTGCGGCTCCCCAGCTCCTTGGTGAGGATATCCGTGATCCCGGCAAGCTCGAGGATGGCCCGGGGCACTGCCCCTGCGATCACCCCCGTGCCCGGTGCAGCGGGCTTCAGGAGGATCTTGGAGGCCCCGTACTTCACCTCGATCTCGTGGGGAATGGTGCCGTTTTGGATGGGCACCTCCACCATGTTGCGACGGGCGTAGTACCCTGCCTTCTGCACCGCCAAAGGCACCTCCTTGGCCTTGCCCAGGCCCAGGCCCACCCGGCCTTGCCGGTCACCCACCACCACCAAGGCTCCGAAGCGGAAGCGGCGGCCACCCTGGTAGGTCTTGGCGGTACGCCGCACCAGGATCATCTTTTCTTCAAAGTCGGTCTCGGGCATGCTTCCTCCTCGCTAAACGACCTAGAACTCCAGGCCCCCCTCTCTGGCCCCCTCCGCCAGAGCCTTTACCCGGCCGTGGTACTTGTAGGGACCGCGGTCAAAAGCCACCTTGGTGATCCCCAATGCCTTGGCCTTCTCCGCCAGGGCCCGCCCCACCTGCCGGGCTACCTCGGTCTTGTTGCCCTTGAGCTTCAGGGCCAGGCTGGACTCGGCCACCAGGGTATGGCCCTTCTCGTCATCGATGATCTGGGCGTAGATGTGTTTAAGGCTCCGGAAAACGGATAGACGGAGCCGGCCCGAGCGCTTGATGCGGTTGCGCACCCGGAACTTGCGACGTTCGTATGCGGTAAGCCGTGCCATGGTTCCCCCTACTTCTTGGCCCCGGCCTTGCCGGGCTTAAGGCGGACGGGCTCGCCCGCGTAGTAAATGCCCTTCTCGTGGTAGGCGCTGGGCTTCTTGATGGCGCGAAGGTTGGCGGCCACCTGGCCCACCTTCTGCTTGTCTATACCCAGAACACGGATCCTGGTAGGCTCGGGCACCTCAAAGGTTATGCCCTCCGGAGGCTCCACCACCACGGGGTGGCTAAAGCCCACGGTGAGCTCCACCGCCCGTCCAGCAAGCCGGGCCCGATAGCCGATGCCCTTGATGAGGAGCTCCTTCACGTACCCCTCGGAAACCCCCTTGATGGCATTGGCGATGAGGGTCCGGGTGAGGCCGTGCAGGCTCTTGTGCCGGCGCTCATCCGAAGGCCGCTCCACCCGCACCACCCCTCCCTCCACCACCACCCGCATCTCCGGGGAGATGGGCACGGAAAGCTCACCCTTGGGGCCTTTAACCTTGACGAGCCCCGGGGCCACCTCCACAGTGACCCCCTTGGGCAAGGGAATGGGAAGCCGGCCAATCCTAGACATCACCACACCTCGCAGATAAGCTCCCCACCCACGCCTAAACGCCGGGCCTCCCGGTCGGTAAGGACGCCCTTGGGCGTGGACAGAATGGCAATCCCCAGGCCACGGCGCACCCGGGGAATCTCCTTGACCCCCACGTACACCCGCCGCCCTGGACGGCTGATGCGACGGATGTGGTTGATCACCTGTTCGGGCCGGGGATCAGGACCCTGACGCCTTGGCCCGTACTTCAGGTAAATGCGCAGAACGGGCTTGCCATCCACCTCCACCCGCTCGTACCCCTTAATGAAGCCCTCCCGCGCCAGGATCTTGAGGATCTCCTCCTTAAAGCGGGAGGCGGGTACCTCGGTACTCTCCTTGTAGACCCGGGTGGCATTCCTGATCCGGGTCAGCATGTCGGCAATGGGGTCCGTCAACATTTCCGCTCTCCTTTTACCTCACTCCTGGACCATGCGGTCTCGAGGGAACCCCCTCGACCAGCCACGGCCTACCAGCTGGCCTTCCTTACCCCAGGAAGCTGCCCCCTGTGGGCCAGCTCCCTAAGGCAAATCCGGCAGAGCCCAAAGTAGCGGTACACGCTCCTGGCCCTCCCACAGCGCATGCAACGGGTGTAAGCCCGCACCTTGAACTTAGGGGTACGCTTGGCCTTTTCGATCAACGCCTTTCTCGCCATGCTCGCCTCACTTACGGAAGGGGAAGCCCAGAAGCTCCAAAAGGGCCCTGGCCTCCTCGTCGGTCCGGGCGGTGGTGACCACCGCGATGTCCATCCCCCGAAGGGCGTCCACCATATCGTAGGTGATCTCCGGGAAGATGAGCTGCTCCCTCAAGCCCAGGTTGTAGTTGCCGCGGCCATCAAAGCTATTCGGGTTCACCCCGCGGAAGTCGCGGATGCGGGGAAGGGCCACGGAAAGCAGCTTCTCCAGGAAGATCCACATCCGGTCACCCCGCAGGGTAACCTTAAGGCCGATGGGCATCCCCTTGCGGAGCTTGAAGTTGGAGATGGACTTCTTGGCCCGGGTTATAGCCGGCTTTTGGCCAGTGATAAGGGCAAGCTCCTGGGAAGCCTTCTCCAGGATGCGGGCATCCTCCTTGGCCTCCCCCAGCCCCTGGTTGATCACCACCTTCTCCAGCCGGGGAACCTCCCAGATGTTCCGGTAGCCGAAGCGCCGGATGAGCTCGGGCCGTACCTCCTCGTAGTACTTTCTCTTCAGCGCAACCTCTAGCGGCATCTCATCCCTCCACGTCCAAAGCCCCACCACACTTGGCGCACACCCGGATCTTGCGGCCATTTTCCAGGAACTTCTTACGCACCCGGGTGGGCTTGCCACAGGCAGGACAAATGGGGCGCACCTTAGAGGCATGCAGAGGAGCCTCCTGCTCCACAAAGCCGCCCTGGGGGTACTGGGGGCTTACCCGCACCGCTTTCTTAACGATGTTCACCCCCTCCACGATGACCGCCCCCTTTTTGGGCAGCACCGCCTTCACCTTGCCCACCCGGCCCTTGTACTTGCCGGAGGCCACCAAAACCGTGTCCCCCTTTTTCACATGTACCTTGGCCCGCATTAGAGCACCTCCGGCGCCAGGGAGACGATCTTCATGAAACCCTTCTCCCGGAGTTCCCGCGCCACGGGACCAAAGACCCTGGTCCCTCGAGGCTCTAGCTGGTTGTTGATGATAACCGCAGCGTTGTCGTCAAAGCGGATGGCGGAACCATCCGGACGCTTGACCTCCTTCTTGGTGCGCACCACCACCGCCTTCACCACGTCGCCTTCCTTCACCGCCCCCCGGGGAATGGCCTCCTTAACGCTGGCCACGATGATGTCCCCCACGGTGGCGTACTTGGCGTTGGAGCCCTTAAGCACACGGATGCACATGATCTTACGGGCCCCGGTGTTATCGGCCACCTCCAAGTAGGTCTGGGGCTGGATCATGCCTTACCTCCCCGTTTGGAAAGGCTTGCGTAGTTCTGCTTACGCACCAGATACTTCTCCACCAGGTCCAGCCTGCCTTCCTCCACCAAGCGCAAGACCCTAAAGCGCTTGCGCTTGGAAATGGGGCGGGACTCGATGATTTCCACCACGTCCCCCACCTTGTACTTCTCCTCGGGGTCGTGGGCCAGGTATTTTTTGGAGCGCTTGATCACCTTGCCGTAGAGGGGGTGGGGAAACTGGCGCTCCACCAACACCGTGACAGTCTTCTGCATCTTGTCGCTCACCACCACCCCGGTCAGCACCTTCTTAGGCATTGGCCCTCCTCTTCTCGTTAAGGATCGTGAGGAGCCGGGCGATGAGGCGCCTGGTCTCCCGAATCCTGTGGTTCTGGGAAAGCTGGCCGATAGAAGCTTGGAAGCGCAGCTCCATCAGCTCCCGCTTTTTCTCCCGAACCAGCTTCTCGATCTCACTGGGAGAGAGCTTACGGATCTCACTGGGCTTCATCGTAGGCATCCCTCCTCACGATCTTGGTCTTGATGGGAAGCTTGTGGCCAGCAATGCGCAAGGCCTCGAGGGCCTGATCCTCCGGGACACCTGCCACCTCGAACATCACCCGGCCCGGCTTCACCACCGCCACGTACCCCTCCACGTTGCCCTTACCCTTACCCATTCGCACCTCGAGGGGCTTCTTGGTGTAGGGCTTATCGGGGAAGATGCGGATGAAGATCTTGCCCCCGCGGCGGAAATGGCGCACCATAGCCACACGGGCCGCCTCAATCTGCTGGGAGGTGATCCAGGCGGGCTCCATGGCCACCAGGCCGAAGTCCCCGAAGGCCACATAATCGCCGCCCTTGGTCGCCCCCTTTAGGCGGCCCCGCTGCTGCTTGCGGTACTTCATGCGCCTGGGCATCAACATGACCTACTCCTCCTTCTTCACGCGGACCGCTGGGCGGCGGCGGCGGGGCTTTTCCTCTCCCTTCGGCCCCTCGGGGCGGGCCTTGGGCTTCTGGCCGCCGATCACCTCGCCCAGGAACACGTAGGCCTTGACCCCCAGCACCCCATAGGTGGTGCGGGCCAAAGCGAAACCGTAGTCTATGTTAGCACGAAGGGTGTGGAGGGGCACCCGGCCCTCGGCCGCCCACTCCGTGCGGGCCTGCTCGGCGCCGCCGATACGGCCGGAGACGATCACCTTAGCCCCCTTGGCCCCCGCTTCCATGATCCGCTGCACCGCTTGCTTGATGGCCCGGCGCACAGCAAATCGGCGTTCGATCTGCTCCGCCACCCGCTGGGCCACCAAGGGAGCGGAGAGGTTGGGGTTTTGTATCTCCTGGACGTTCAGGGCCACATTCTTGCCGGTGAGCTGGGAAAGGGTATCCCTTAGGACCTTGATCTTCTCCCCACCTCGGCCGATGACCACGCCGGGCTTGGCCACATGCACGGTCACGGCCACGTTGTCTGCGGCCCGTTCGATGTCGATGCGGGCCAGGCCCGCGGGGTAGAGTTCCTTGGTAAGGAGCTCGCGAATCTTCAGGTCCTCCGCCAGGAGGTGGCGGTACTGCTTCTTGCCCGCATACCAACGGGACTCCCAGTCCCGGGTGATGCCGAGCCTGAACCCAATAGGGTGGATCTTATTTCCCATGCTTCTCCCCCAAGATCACCGTGATGTGACTGGTCCTCTTCTTGATGATGTCCGCCCGGCCCCGGGCCCGGGGGAGCACCCTCTTCAAAGCAGGCCCCTCGTCCACGTAGGCCGCCTTTACGAAAAGCCGGTCCTCAAGCATGTTATGGTTGTTGACCGCATTGGCCACGGCGGACTCCAACACCTTGGCCACGTAGTAGGCCCCCCGCTTAGGGGTGTAGCGCAGGATGGCGCGGGCCTCCTCGAGGCTCTTCCCCCGGATCAGGTCCACCACCAGCCGGACCTTCCTGGGGGAGATGCGCACGTAACGGGCAATGGCTTTCGCTTCCATGGCTACTTCTTCTTGGTGGCCTTAGCCTCTTTCCCGTGCCCCCGGTAGGTGCGGGTAGGGGCGAACTCTCCCAGCTTGTGCCCCACCATGTTCTCGGTAATGTAGACGGGCACATGCTGCCTGCCGTTGTAGACCGCAATGGTATGGCCCACCATCTCGGGAACGATGGTGGAGCGGCGGCTCCAGGTCTTGATGAGCCGCTTTTCCCCCTTGGCGTTGAGCTCCAGCACCTTCCTCAAGAGGTGGTCATCTACGAAAACGCCCTTCTTCAAGCTACGCGGCATGGCTCACCTCACTTCCTGCGGGCGATGATGAAGCGGCTCGAGGGCTTCCGCCGCTTCCGGGTCTTAAGACCCTTGGTCTGCCAGCCCCAAGGGGAAGCCGGGGGGCGGCCCCTGGGTGCCCGGCCCTCACCACCGCCGTGGGGGTGGTCCACCGGGTTCATGGCGGCACCGCGCACATGGGGCTTGCGGCCCAGCCAGCGGGTGCGCCCCGCCTTGCCCAAGACAATGTTCTTGTGGTCGGCGTTGCCCACAGTCCCGATGGTGGCGTAGCACTCCCCATGCACCTTCCTAAGCTCCCCTGAGGGCAGGCGCAGGATCACGTAATCCCCTTCCCGGCCCTGAATCTGAGCCCCGGTGCCAGCAGAGCGGGCCAGCTTGGCCCCCTTCTTGGGCTCCAGCTCCACCGCATGAACCACGGTACCCACGGGGATGAAGCGGAGGGGAAGGGCGTTGCCCACCTGGATGGGAGCATCGGGTCCCGCCACCACCTGCTGGCCCACCTGCAGGCCCTCAGGGGCAATGATGTAACGCTTCTCCCCGTCGGCGTAGTGCAGAAGGGCGATGCGGGCGGAGCGGTTGGGATCGTATTCGATAGCCGCCACCTTGGCGGGAATGCCCACCTTGTCCCACCGCTTGAAGTCAATGATGCGGTAAAGCCGCTTGTGGCCGCCCCCCCGGAAGCGAACCGTGATGCGGCCTTGGTTGTTGCGCCCCCCGGTCTTCTTCAGGGGCTTGACCAAAGACTTCTCCGGCTCGGTCTTGGTGATCTCGGAGAAGTCCGCCACCGTCATGAAACGGCGGCTTGGAGTGTAGGGTTTGAACTTCTTGACTGCCATCCTCGCCTCCCTTGCCGGATCGGGGCCGGGCCCCCCTCCCGGCTTAGGTTTAGATGAGGCCCTCCAAGGCCTCGATCTTCTGCCCGGCGGCCACCTGCACGATGGCCTTCTTGCGGTCGGGGCGCTTACCCAGATAGCGGCCCAGACGCTTCTTCTTGCCCCGTACCGTCACGGTGTTCACCTTCACCACCTTGACCTTAAAGGCCTCCTCCACGGCGTTTTTAATCTCCGTCTTAGTAGCCTTGGGGTGGACCCAGAAGGTGTACTTGCCTTGGGCAAAACCCGCATAGGCCTTCTCGGAAAGCACCGGGGCTAGGATCACATCAAAAGCAGTCTTCATGCCTCACCCCCCACGCGAGCCTGGAAAGCCTCCCAAGCCGCCATATCCATAACCAGGCGCTCGGTGCGCAGGATGTCGTAGACGTTTAACCCCTCCGGTGCCAGGGTCACCACCCAAGGCAGGTTCCGGGCAGCCCGGCGCACCAGCTCGCTGGCCGTGACCAGGAGGACGCTTTCCGAGCCGTCCAGCCCCGCAGCCCTAGCCCAGGCCAGAAACTCCTTGGTCTTGCCGTTAACCCCAGCGAAGTCCTCCACCAGAAGGAGCTTGCCCTCCCTGGCCCGATCGGCCACGGCCATGGCCAACCCCGCCTGCCGCACCTTTTTGGGCAGGGTGTAGCTGTAATCCCGGGGCTTGGGGCCAAAGACTACCCCCCCTCCCACGAAAATGGGAGCCCCGATATCGCCATGGCGGGCCCGTCCCGTGTGCTTCTGGGGGTAGATTTTGCGGCCAGAATAGGCCACCTCGCCCCGGGTCTTGGTGCTGGCTGTGCCGCGCCGCCGTTTAGCCAGCTGCCAGCGCACCACCTCCCAAAGGAGATGGGGGTTAACCTCCTGAGGGAGGTCGGCGGCAAGCTCCCGCTTGCCAGAAGAGGAGAGAACAGGAATCTGGTACACCATGCCCTCCTTCACTTGGCCACCTTCTTGGTCTCCCGCACCACCAAAAGACCCCCGTTGGGCCCGGGCACCGCGCCCTTAACCAGGAGGAGGTTTTCCTCGGGAATGACGTCCACCACCTCGAGGTTCATCACCGTGACCCGCTCGGCCCCGTAGCGACCAGCCATCTTCTTGCCCTTATAGACCCGGCCCGGGGTCTTGCGGTTCCCGATGGACCCGGGGTGGCGGTGGATCTTGTGGGCACCGTGGGAATCGGGGCCGCCGGCAAAGTTCCAGCGCTTCATCACCCCCGCCGTACCCCGCCCCTTGGAGGTGCCGGTCACGTCCACCCGCTCGCCGGCCTTAAAGATCTCCACGGTTACTACGTCGCCCTCAGGGTTGAAGTCGCGGATCTCCTTCAAGATGCGCACCGGACCCACCCCGGCCCGGGCAAAATGCCCCTTCATGGGTCGGTTGACCCGCTTGGGATTCTGGGGCAGAAAGCCCAGCTGGACCGCCGTGTACCCGTCTTTCTCCGGGGTCCGACGCTGGACCACAGGGCAGGGCCCAGCCAGGATCACGGTGACGGGAATGGCCCGGTCCTCCCGGTAAATCCGGGTCATGCCCACCTTCATGCCCAGGATGCCCTTCATTTGCCACCCCCCACGGTCTTGATCTCGATCTCCACCCCGGTGGGCAGGTCCAGGGACATGAGGCTCTCGATGGTCTTGCGGTTGGGGTTCAGGATGTCCACCAGGCGGTGGTGGGTGCGAAGCTCAAAGTGCTCTCGGGAGTCCTTGTGCTTGAAAGGACCCCGGATCACGGTGAAGCGCCGCACCCGGGTGGGCAAAGGCACGGGACCTGAGACCTGGGCCCCAGAACGCCGGGCGGCCTCCACGATCTTCTGGGCCGAGGCGTCCAGGGTCTTATGGTCAAAGCCCCGTAGCTTGATGCGGATCTTGGGCATGCTTCACCACCTCACTCTAGGATCTTGGTGACCACGCCGGCGCCCACGGTCCGCCCACCCTCCCGAATGGCGAACCGCAACCCCTCCTCCAACGCCACCGGCTTGATCAGCTCCACCGTAAACGTCACATTGTCCCCAGGCATCACCATCTCCACCCCAGCCGGCAGCTGCACCACCCCCGTCACATCCGTCGTCCGAAAGTAAAACTGCGGACGGTACCCAGAAAAAAACCCCGTGTGCCTACCCCCCTCCTCCTTCCTCAACACATACACCGACGCCTCAAACTTCGTGTGCGGCGTAATGCTCCCAGGCTTCGCCAGCACCTGCCCCCGCTCCACCTCCTCCCGGCTTACACCCCGCAGCAACAAACCTACGTTGTCCCCAGCTATCCCCTCCTGCAGCGTCTTACGGTGCATCTCCACACCCGTCACCACCGTCCGCCGCGTCTCAGCAGCCAAACCCACAATCTCCACCTCGTCCCCAACCTTCACCTTCCCACGCTCAATCCGCCCCGTCGCCACCGTACCACGCCCAGTAATGCTGAACACGTCCTCCACAGGCATCAAAAAAGGCTTGTCCACATCCCGCACCGGCGTGGGTATGTACTCGTCAATCGCATCCAACAGCTCCCAAATCCTATCCACCCACTCGTTCTCCCCACGCCGCGTCTTCGGATTCCGGTGCATCTGCTCCAACGCCAACAACGCGCTCCCCCGAATCACCGGAACCTCGTCCCCAGGAAATTCGTACTGGTTCAAAAGATCCCGCACCTCCATCTCCACCAAATCCAAAAGCTCCGGATCGTCCACCATGTCCACCTTGTTCATAAACACCACAATGTACGGCACCCCCACCTGGCGCGCCAGCAAAATGTGCTCCCGCGTCTGCGGCATCGGCCCGTCCGCCGCCGACACCACCAAAATCGCCCCGTCCATCTGCGCCGCACCCGTAATCATGTTCTTGATGTAGTCCGCGTGCCCAGGACAATCCACGTGCGAATAGTGCCGCTTCGCCGTCTCGTACTCCACATGCGCCGTGTTGATCGTAATCCCCCGCGCACGCTCCTCCGGCGCCTTGTCTATATCCCCGTAGTCCTTCACCTCCACATTCGGGTTCTCCGCCGCCGTAACAAACGTCAACGCCGCAGTCAACGTCGTCTTCCCGTGGTCCACGTGCCCAATCGTCCCCACGTTCACGTGAGGCTTCGTACGGATAAACTCGCCCTTGGCCAT